>NZ_JASJVF010000076.1:0-13336 GCF_035019805.1 Cryobacterium sp. 10I1 | reverse complement strand
GAGCGCCTGGCCGAACGCGGCCAGGCGATCCGATCCTGGGCTCAGAGGCTCAGAGGCTCAGAGGCTCAGAGACTCAGAGACTCAGAGGCCCTGGGCCAGCCGGTAGTACGCCTGGTTCCAGCGGATCCCGTGTTCGAAGCTCCGGAGGTCTGTCGTCGCATCGATGACGAGAAGCTCCGTCTTCGCGATGTCGGCGAAGTCGGTGAACGCTTCGAGGCCGACCGCGGTCGACATCACGGTGTGGTGCGCCGCACCAGCGGTGAGCCACGCGGCCGCCGAGACCGCGAAGGACGGTTCCGGCTTCCAGACGGCGCGGCCGACCGGCAGCTTCGGCAGGGGAGCGGTGGGCTCGACCACCTCGACGACGTTGGCGACGAGGCGGAACCTGTCGCGCATGTCACTCATCGCAACCACGACGGCGGGTCCAGGATCTGCCGTGAATACGAGGCGCACGGGGTCTTCCCGGCCGCCGATGCCGAGCGGGTGGATCTCGAGCGTCGGCTTCGCGGTTGTCAGGCTCGGGCTGACCTCGAGCATGTGGGCACCCAGGATGACTTCCGCTCCGGGGGTCAGGTCGTAGGTGTAGTCCTCCATCAGGGAGGCGCCGCCGGGGAGCCCGGAGCCCATGACGTTGGCGGCGTGCACGAGGATTGCCGTCTTCCAGTCGCCTTCGGCGCCGAAGCCGTAGCCGTCGGCCATCAGGCGCTGCACGGCGAGTCCGGGGAGCTGGCGGAGGGCTCCGAGGTCTTCGAAGCTCGTGGTGAACGCGCCGAATCCGCCCGCTTCCAGGAAGGACCGGAGGCCGATTTCGATCGCGGCACCGTAGCGCAGCGACTCGTGACGCTCGGCGCCCGCCCGTAGCTCAGGAGCGACGTCATAGAGTTCCTCGTACTCGGCGACGAGGGCGTCGATCTGGTCCTCCGTGGCCTGGGCGACGGCCTCCGCGAGTTCGTTGACGCCCCACGTGTTGACCTGCACGCCGAACCGCAGCTCTGCCTCGGTCTTGTCACCCTCGGTGACCGCGACGTAACGCATGTTGTCGCCGAACCGGGCGAGCTTGAGGCTCTTGGTCGCAGCCCAGCCGGCGGCGGCACGGGTCCAGGTGCCGATCTGCGCGGTGACAGCGGGGCTCGTGGCGTGGCCGACGACCGTCTTCCTGGCGACGCCGAGGCGAGTCTGGATGTAACCGAACTCCCGGTCGCCGTGCGCGGCCTGGTTCAGGTTCATGAAGTCCATGTCGATGTCCGCCCACGGCAGTTCGACGTTCGCCTGGGTGTGGAAGTGCAGCAGGGGCTTCTGGAGGGCGTCGAGCCCGGAGATCCACATCTTCGCGGGAGAGAACGTGTGCATCCATGCGATCAAGCCGATCACGTTGTCGGCGGCATTCGCCTCGAGGATCGCGCGCTTGATCGACTCCGAATCCTTCAGCACCGGCTTCCACACGATCGTGATCGGAATGTCGGATGCTGCCGCGAGCGTGTCCGAAATGGCGCGCGACTGCTCCGCCACCTGTCGAAGGGTCTCCTCGCCGTAGAGGTTCTGGCTGCCGGTGAGGAACCAGACCTCGTAGGAGGTCAGGTCGGGAGTGATGCGGTTGCTCATAGGGTGATTTCCTTCAGTGAGAGTGCGTCAACGGCGGTACGTTCGACGGCGAGGCCGGCGGAATAGCGTGCAAGGTAGGTGGTGAATCCGGCGACGTCTGTCGGATCCGGCTGGGTAGTGTCGAACGCGGTGTTCGCGAAGACCTGTTCGTCGAGGTAGTCGTCGAGGCTCTGGCCGTGCTCGGCGGCCCGCAGGTAGGACGCCAGCACCGCGATGCCCCAGGCGCCGCCTTCCGAGGCCGTTTCGGTCACGGTGACGGGGGTGCCGAGCGCCCCGGCGAGGAATCGCTGCGCGACCCCTGCGGTGCGGAACATGCCGCCGTGGGCGAACATCTCCTCGATCACGACGCCCTCGTCGGCAAGGACGCGCATCCCGAGGCTGAGCGTGCCGAAAACGCCGTAGAGCTGGGCCCGCATGAAGTTCGCGAGCGTCAGCCGGCTGTCCGGCGTGCGCACGACGAGGGGTCTGCCCTCGCTGAGGCCGGCGATCGGCTCGCCCGCCAGGTGATTGTAGGCCAACAGCCCACCGGCGTCCGCCTCGCCCTCGAGTGCTTCGCGGAACAGCGCGTCGAACACGACATCGCTGGCGAGCGGCTGGCCGGCGACCGCGGCGAACCGGGCGAAGAGGCCGACCCAGGTCGCGAGTTCGCTCGCACCGTTGTTGCAGTGGACCATCGCGACGGGGTCCCCGGCGGGAGTCGTGACAACGTCGAGCTCGTGGTGCACATTCTCGAGCGGTCGTTCGAGCACGACCATGGCGAAGATACTCGTGCCCGCACTGACATTGCCCGAGCGGGGGGCGACAGATCGGGTCGCGACCATTCCCGTTCCGGCGTCACCCTCGGGCGGGCAGAGGGCCGCGCCGGGCTTGAGCGTGCCGGTCGGGTCGAGAAGCCGGGCACCCTGTTCGGTCAGGGCCCCTGCGGGCTGACCCGCCACAAGCACCTCCGGCAACAGGTCGACGATGCCTGATCCGGGCGTGCCGGCCGCGGAGAGCCCGTCGTATCGCGCCACCAGCTCGGCATCGTAGGTCTTCGTGAGCGCGTCGATCGGGAACATGCCCGATGCGTCGCCGACTCCCAGGACTTTCCGACCCGTGAGCCGCCAGTGCACATAACCGGCAAGGGTGGTGAGAAAGGCGATCTCGGGGACGTGCGGTTCGTCGTCGAGGACCGCCTGACGGAGATGTGCAATGGACCAGCGCAGCGGGATGTTCACGCCGAACAGGTCGGTGAGTTCCGCGGCAGCAGGGCCGGTCGTCGTGTTCCGCCAGGTTCTGAAGGGCGCGAGGAGGTCGCCGGCCGCATCGAACGCGAGGTATCCGTGCATCATGGCCGAGACGCCGATCGCCGCGAAGCCGTCCGGGCGTAAGCCGTAGCGTGATTCGGCATTGTCGATGAGGTCGGCGTAGGCCGCCTGCAAGCCAGACCACACGTTCTCGAGCGAATAGGTCCAGACCTGTCCGACGAACTCGTTGTCCCACTCGTGACTGCCGACCGCGATCACCTGGGACGGGTCGTCGCCGATCAGGCACGCCTTGATCCGGGTCGACCCCAGTTCGATCCCGAGCGAGAGGCGCCCCGCACGGAGGTCGTCTCGTGCGGAATCGCCGGGGGAAACGGTACTCGATGTCGACACAAGACTCCTTTGACTTACGCATGTGATCGATCACATTGGCGATCATATGCAGTCTACGACATCGGCATCCCGTATGTCGACCGTCAGCATTCGGGTCGCGGCCGCTCCGGCGGGGCTCCGGTGGACGCCCGCTCGATGAGCTCAGGGTCGACGGCAGGACGCACGTCAGCTTCTCCGAGGAGAAGGGCCACGGCGCGCCGTCCGGCTTCGGCCAGGTCCTGCCGAACGGTCGTCAGCGCGGGCTGGTAGTACGCGGCCTCGGGAACGTCATCGAAGCCGACGATGCTGAGATCCCCCGGCACGGTCATCCCCAGGGAGACCGCGGCGCTCAGGGCGCCGAGCGCCATCTGGTCGTTACCGGAGAAAATGGCCGTCACGCCCTGTTCGATCAGCGCACGGGCGGCACGATGACCTGACGCGGCGCTCCAGTCGCCGATCTCTACGAATCGCGGATCCAGCTGGCGCGATCGAAGCTCCTCCTGGAAACCGGTCAGGCGCTGTTGCGCGTCGAGCCATTCTGGCGGGCCGGCGATGTGGCCCACGCGCTGATGGCCGAGATCCATGAGATGCGAGGTGGCCAGCCGGGCCCCCCGGATCTGGTCCAGCATCCCGCCATGCAGCCCGCTCCCCGCTGCCGTCTGCAGCGTCACATATGGCACCGGGATCGTCAGGCCTTCGAGAGCGACGAGCACCTGGGTCTGCGGGGCCACCACGATCAGCCCCTCGGCAGAGAGGTCGGCCAGATGGCTGAGTGCGTCATCCACTGATCTTCGGTCGAGTCCGTCCGCGTTCGCGATCGTCACGCTGTAGCCGCGACTGCGTGCTGCTGCCCCGATGGCGGCGACGATGGTCGCGGGGCCGTACTCTCCACTCGAGGTCGACAGTATTCCGATCAGGCGCGATCGACTCGAGGACAACGCGCGGGCGGCCGCGTTCGGCCGGTAGTTCAGCTCCCGAATGGCATCGAGCACCTTCTGTCGCGTGGCTGCGCGAAGGCTGGGGTGATCATTCAGGACACGGGAGACCGTCTGGTGGGACACTCCAGCGACCCTGGCCACATCGAACACACTGGCGGCACGAGGTCTGGCATCCTCGTTGTCTCGATCTGCGCCCATGGTCTGATTATCGCCGTGCGTGGGGGTTGCGCTGGTCACGGGGCCGCCATTCTCCGCCCGGATGACCAGGTCAGGGCTCGCCCAGGCAGAGGTGTACAGTTCGGCGAGTTGGCCACAGCGGTGAAAGGTACGGATATGACGATCAATTTCGGCGCTCGCGGACACGACGTGACGTGGGCGTCAACTCCCGAGGCGCTGGCGCGTGGCCTGGCGGGATACGGGGTGCACAACGTGCAACTGGCCCTGGGCCGGTCCTTCCCCGAACTGAATGGCGCACGCGCTGTCAACCCCGGCCTGGGCGCTTACTTCCGCCGCGTGATGGCCGCCCAGGGCGTGGATATCGCCGTGCTGGGCTGCTACGACAACATCATTCATCCGGATGCCGATCGCAGGGAGGCGATCCTGCGGAAGTTCGAGGCCTATCTGCTCAACGCTCGGCATTTTGGTGCCCCGATGGTGGCGACCGAGACGGGGAGCGTCAATGCGGAGGGTTTTGCCTATACCCGGGCAAACTTCACGGATGAGGCGTACCGGGAGGCCGCAGCGGTGATTCGGCGGCTCGCGGAATTCGGCGAACGCGTGGGGACCATCGTCGCCATTGAGCCGGGCATTAACCACCCGATCTATAACCTCGATCGGGTCGAGCAACTCCTCGACGACGTCGACTCACCCTTCCTCGGCATCGTGTTCGACGCCACGGCGTTGCTCGACCCGAACGAGCCCGTCGATCTTGCGGCATTGACGAGCGACGCCTTTGAACGGTTCGGGGGACGCATCGTCGCGGCCCACCTCGACGACTACCGCCTCTCGGACGGTCGCGTCGTCCGCTGCGACATCGACGACGGGGTCCTCCCGGTCGCCCAGATTCTGGCCACGATCAGCGCGCACGCTCCCTGTCTCGCCGTCATCATGGAGGAAACCGTCAACGACGCGATTGCCAGGACCGTGGATCGCTACACGGAATCGGGATTCTCGAAGTGAATGCCTTCGGGGTTGCGACTCCGGCGGATGAATTCCTTGCTCGTCATGCCGAACTCATCCTTGAAGCAGCGGAGGAAGTGCGTGTACGACGAGAACCCGGCGATCCGATAGACGTCCAGGGCGTTCCCGTGCGTGCTCAGGAGGTCTTTGCTGTGCAGCAGTCGCTTCTTGAGCGTGTACTGGTGGAAATTGAGTCCGGTGTTCGTCTTGAACTGGCGTGACAGGTAGTACTTACTGATGAAGAACCTGCCCGCGACGGCATCGAGTGACAGATCCTCGTCCAGGTTGTCGGCGACGTAGCCCATGACCGCCGAGATGAGGGCCGACACGGGAAGGTCGTGGGGAACGACGGCGTTCTCGGAGCCGAAGACCGCCTTGTTGAGGTCGATCAGGAACTCGATCAGCCGGTTCTCTCGGACGAGGTCCGCGCCGAAGCCCTCCTGATCGGGCTCGTCCAGGTGAGAAATCTGTTCGCGCAACCAGTCGGCATCCACACTGATGACCTGGCTGGTCGGGGTGCCGTCCTTGGCGAACAGGAGGTTGAGGTTGGTGCTGTCTGAGGAACGGCTCGTGAGGAACTCCTCGCGAATGTGGATGTACGCACGTTCGTAGTACTCGCTGGACTGCCTGACGATGTTGTGCAGGTCGTTCCTCCGCACGAAGGTCACGGTTCCCGGTTCCGTGGAGTACTCGGTTCCGCCGAGCCGGAAGACACCCGTGCCGCGCAGTACGCAATTGATCTCGTGGAAGTCGTGATAGTGCAGGTTTGCGTGCTCACGGACGGCATTGTCGACGTGGTACAGCTCGAAATGCCCGGAGACCATCGTGTTCACGATCACTGCGCGGCGAGGCTCCATCGGCGCCTCCTCTCCGAGAGCTCAGGCGACAGTCTGGCACGCAGCCTCCGCTGCAAGAAACGGCAGTTTTTGAGCAACGGTCGACACCACGGGGCCTATATCGACGGATTCCGGGGTTGTAACGTTTCAAATACAAGGAATCAAAGAAGATTGTGAAGAGAAACCATGCATCTAGACACTGCCGTCAGCAGAGAGCAGATCGTTCAAAAGATCGATGCCATGATCTCCAACCTGACCACAATCAGGGACGAGTCAGGTAAGTTTTTACTCCATTTCAGTGATGTCGTCGTCGACGACAAGAGCTGGAATGTCTGGAATTGGCCCCAGGGTGTCGGTCTCTACGGGATCTACAAGAACTACCGGATCACCGGAAATTCCCTGGCAGCGGATGTCGTCCGCGAGTGGTTCGATACCGCGCTCGCCGCGGGCGCTCCGCCGAAAAACGTCAACACGATGGCACCGCTGCTCGCCATGGCCTGCCTGTATGAGGACACCAAGGACAGCAGGTACATCCCGTACCTCAACCAGTGGGCGCAATGGGCCATGCACGACATGCCGCGCACTCACGGTGGTGGCATGCAGCACATGACCTATGCCGGGCCGAACTCTCAGCAGCTCTGGGACGACACCTTGATGATGACGGTGCTGCCCCTCGCGAAGATCGGTCGCCTCCTGGATCGGCCGGAATACATCGAGGAAGCCAAGTACCAGTTCCTCATCCATGCCCAGTACCTCTTGGACAAGAAGACGGGCCTCTGGTTCCACGGCTGGTCGTTCGAGCGCCGTGACAACTACGCAGACGCGCTCTGGGCACGTGGCAACTGCTGGATCACCATCGCCATTCCGGAACTCATCGGCACCCTGGGACTCAAGCCCGGAGACCCGATCCGGGACTGGTTGCTCGAAATTCTGAACAGCCAGGTCTCCGCACTCGCGGAGCTGCAGGACGAGTCCGGCATGTGGCACACGCTGCTCGATGACCCGACCTCCTACCTCGAGTCGTCCGCGACCGCCGGTATCGCATACGGGCTGCTCAAAGCGGTACATGAGCGCTACATCGACAAGAGCTATGCGGCCGTGGCGGAGAAGGCCGTCGCCGCACTGTACGACCGGATCACCGACGAGGGCGAAGTCCAGAACGTCTCGGTCGGAACCGGAATGGGTGACGACCTGGACTTCTACAAGAACATCGACCAGACGGCGATGCCGTACGGCCAATCGCTCACGGTGCTGTGCTTCGCCGAATATCTCGTCTCCTTCTGCTGAGACGACCATGCCTTCCACGAAAAGAGTAAGAAAATGACCGAAAAGTTTGACATGGAGAGCTTCTCCCTGAGCGGCAAAGTCGCCCTGATCACCGGCGCCAGCTACGGCATCGGACTGGCAATCGCCTCGGCGTATGCGGTGGCGGGCGCCCGGATCGTCTTCAACGATCGCGACCAGGCGGCCGTCGACCGGGGACTCGCCGCCTACAAGGAAGCCGGGATCGAGGCTCACGGATATGTCGCGGACGTCACTGACGAAGACGCGATCGTTGCGATGGTCAAGCAGATCGAGGACGAGGTCGGCACCATCGACATCCTCGTCAACAACGCCGGCATCATCAAGCGCGTCCCGATGCTCGAGATGAGCGTCGCCGACTTCCGTCAGGTGATCGACGTCGACCTCAACGGGCCGTTCATCGTCGCCAAGGCCGTGCTGCCGGGAATGATCAAGAACGGCCACGGAAAGATCATCAACATGTGCTCGATGATGTCGGAACTCGGGCGCGAAACCGTGTCGGCTTACGCCGCAGCCAAGGGTGGCCTGAAGATGCTCACCCGCAACATCTGCTCCGAATTCGCCGAGGCCAACATCCAGTGCAACGCCATCGGCCCTGGCTACATCGCAACGCCGCAGACGGCCCCGCTCCGTGAACTCCAGGACGATGGCTCCCGGCATCCCTTCGACCAGTTCATCATCGCGAGGACCCCGGCCGCGCGCTGGGGGACCCCCAGGGACCTGATGGGGCCGGCAGTGTTCCTGGCCTCCGACGCGAGCGACTTCGTCAACGGCCTGGTCCTCTATGTCGACGGCGGCATCCTCGCCTACATCGGGAAAACCCCTCAGTAACGCGGGACTGCCCGCACCACATCGTGAGCACCATCAATGAAAAAGGTCGAAGAACCAATGAAGATTGCTTTGATAAACGAGAACTCCCAGGCTTCCAAGAACGCCATCATCTACAAGGCGCTCAAGGATGTGGCCGACGAGAAAGGCCACGAGTCCTTTAACTACGGGATGACCGGGAAAGAGGGCGAGAGCCGGCTGACCTACGTTCAGAACGGTCTCCTCGCCTCGATCCTGTTGGGCACGAAGGCCGTGGACTTTGTCGTCACCGGCTGCGGCACCGGCGTGGGGGCCATGCTCGCCTGCAACAGCTTCCCCGGCGTGGTCTGCGGCATCGCCATCGAACCGACGGATGCCTACCTCTTTTCCCAGATCAACGGAGGCAACGCGCTCTCCATCCCTTATGCGAAGGGCTTCGGCTGGGGGGCCGAGCTCAACCTCACGCTCATCTTCGAGCGCCTGTTCGCCGAGCCGATGGGTGGCGGGTACCCCAAGGAACGGGTGGTCCCTGAGCAGCGCAATGCACGCATCCTCAACGAGGTGAAGGCGGTCGTGTACAAGCCCCTCATCCAGGTGCTCAAGGAAATCGATCAGGACTTCCTGAAGGAAACCATCGCCACCGAGAACTTCACGGAGTATTTCATCGCAAACGCCGAACCGGGGGAGGTGCGCGACTACATCCTCGCGCCACTCGCCTGACCGGCGAACTGCACTCTGCACCACGAACGATCACACTAGAACCACTTATCAAGGAAGATCAAGGGTTTCGTCATGAGCGAAAACACGGCAACGTCACAGAGGACGCCGTCGAACGACAAACAGGTTTCATCCCGCAATCTCAAGCGCGCCGCCTTCAGTGGGTGGATCGGAAGCGCACTGGAGTACTACGACTTCACGTTGTACTCCCAAGCAGCAGCACTCGTGTTCCCGACGGTGTTCTTCCCCACCGCGAGCCCGGCCGTCGCCATCGTCGCCTCGCTGGCGACGTACGGCGTCGGCTATGTCGCGCGGCCCATCGGCGCCATTGTCCTGGGCAACCTGGCCGACCGCCACGGGCGGAAGCATGTCCTCGTCATCGCCATGATGATGATGGGCCTGGCCACGCTCCTCGTGGGCGTTCTGCCGACGTACTCCCAGGTCGGCATTCTCGCGCCGATCCTGCTGGTGGTGCTCCGGCTCGTCCAGGGCTTCGCCGTCGCCGGGGAGCTGGGCGCCTCCAACGCCCTCATCGTCGAGCACTCGCCCGATGCCAAGCGGGGCTTCTTCGCAAGCTTCAGCCTGCAGGGGTCCCAGATCGGCAGCATCCTCGCCCTCGCCTTCATGCTTCCGCTGGCATCCGCGCTCCCCGCCGAGGCCTTCCAGAGCTGGGGATGGCGGATTCCGTTCCTGCTCAGCGCGGTCGTCATCCTCGCCGGCTACTTGATTCGCCGCAACATCGAAGAGCCGCCCGCCTACCTGAAGCAGTCCCAGGTCAAGGAGTTCAAGACCCCGGCGATCGAACTGTTCCGTCGCTACCCGCGCATGCTCCTCATCTGCGTCATCAGCACGCTCGCCAACGTGATCGGCACCGCGACCCTGGTCTTCGGTGTCACCTACGGCAAGCAGGAGAGTTACGGAGTCGGCTTCACGACGAGTGAGTTCCTGTGGATCATCCTCATCATCAACACGGTCTCTGCCCTGACGATCCCGCTGTTCGGGAAGCTCTCCGACGTCTTCGGCAGGAAGGCGCTCATGATCACCGGCGCCCTCGGCGGCGGCCTCACCTCGATCCCGTTCCTCTTCGCGGTGCAGGAAAAGAACTTCGCCATGGTGCTCATCCTCGGCGTGCTCGCCATGTCGATTTTCTTCCAGATGTGGAACGCCACATTCGCCACGGCCTACCAGGAGCAGTTCCCCACCCGGCTGCGCGTCACCGGCTTCGCCGTCTCGCAGAACGTCGGCCTGATGCTTGCCGCGTTCGCGCCGGCGATCTTCACCCTGATGGCTCCTCCCGGAACGAGCAACATCCCGATCGTGATCGGCATCACCACACTCGTGGTCACCGTGATCGCGGCGGGTGCCACCCTGTTCCTCTGCAACGGATCCGGCGAGAGCCTGGCCGAGTAACGGGCACGACAAAGCCCCCTGCCTCCCGCATTTGACCGGGAGGCAGGGGGCTTTGTCGTGCGCTGCACCCGGGGCTCGCCGCACGACGAGGGAAACAGTGCCACTTTGCTGCGCTGCGTCCACACGCGCAGGTTCCTGGCGTCGAGCGACCATGACCATCCAAGAGAACGCGGAGATTGTCTCTGCCGCAGAGCCCACCCCCGCCGTCTTTGGTTCAGAAGCCCGACTCAATACGAAGGAGAAGGTCGCCTACGGATTCGGCGACCTGGGCAGCGGGTTCATGTTCGACCTGGGTCAGGCCTACCTGACCAAGTTCTGGATCGACACCGCGGGCATCGGCCCGGCGGTCGTCGCCCTGATCTTCGTGCTCGTGAAACTCTTCGACGCCGTCATGGACCCGCTCGCCGCGATCTTCATCGACAGCCGCAAGATCGGCAAGCGCGGCAAGTTCCGCCCGGTGATGATGGTCAGCGCGATCCTCCTCGCGGTCATGACCGTCGTCACCTTCACCATGGTCTCATTCGTGCTCTGCTACCGGGGCACCAAGGAGAATGTCGTCATCAACCGGGCAGCGAGCTCGGGGAAGAACGGCATCAAGGATTACGCCAGGGCAGTTCTCACCAATCGCCCGCTGCTCGGCCTCGTGCTGATGTCCCTCTTCACGATCTCGTCGATGAACGTCAACAACATGATGATGATCTTCTTCGCCCAGTACAACCTCGGGAACCTCGCACTCCAGGCCGTACTGAACCTCGTCATGATCGGTGCCTCCATCGTCGGCATCATGTTCATCCCGAGGCTCGTCATGCGCTTCGGCAAGAAGCGCACCGTGATGGGCAGCTTCATCATCGCGATCGTCGCCAACGGGCTGGACTTCATCATCCCGACCAACCTGTGGACGTTCATGATCCTCGTCACCATCGGCTCCGCCGCACTGGCCATCCCGAACGGCATCACCTGGGCGTTCGTCTCCGACACGATCGACTACGGCGAATGGCACACCGGGGTGCGCAAGGAGGGCGTGACCTCTGCCGCCTTCAGCTTCTCTCGCAAGCTCGCCCAGTCCCGCGCCGCGGTGGTCGGTGCCGGCATGCTCGCCGTCACCGGATATGTGGCCAAGGCCACCAGCCAGTCGGGCGAGACGCTCGAAGGTATCAAGGCGGTCATGACGCTGTATCCGGCCCTCGCACTGGTCATCGCCGCCATCATCATCTACTTCATCTACACCGTGTCCGACGATAAGTACCGCAGGATCGCCAACGACCTCGACGAACGCCGCTGGGAACACGGCATCATCGGTGAGAGCACGAGCTCAACCAGTGCCAAGTAGCGCAGTACCCAGTAGCGCGGTACTAAGTCGCGAGCGTCAAGCGGCGCAGTACCAAGTAGCGAGCGTCTAGCGGCGCAGTACCAAGTCGGGCTGTACCCAGCATCACCGTACCCAGCATCACCGCACCCAGGGGCGTCCGCAGGCACCAGCCCGCTGGCGCCTCTTCGGCTGCGCTGCTGACTAGAACGGGCTTGGGTTGTCGGGGTTGTCGGGGTCGTTGGGTTCGGGGTCGAGGGTCCAGACATCCACGAACGGAACCCGCGGTTTCGGTGCGGGTTTGGGTTTCCGGGGTGGCCTCATGTCGGCGGAGGGTTCCACGATGTAGCGGTACCCGGCCGGGGACGTCCACTCGATCCGACCATCGCCCAGGTGTCTCGGTGTCCATCTTTTGTAGCTCTTGACCGCGTGGTGATACGGGCAGAGGTGGGCGAGGTTCATCGCGTTGGTTTCGCCGCCGTGCTGCCACTCGACGCTGTGGTCCACGTCGGAGCGTTTCGCCGAGCGGCGGCAGCCGGGGAAGGTGCAGGTTTCATCGCGCACCTCGAGCCACTTCTTGAGCGCGGCGGGGACCTTGTAGGTGTCCCGTCCCATCGAGAGCACGACCCCGGTCTCCGGGTGGGTGAGCAGCCGGGTGAAGCTCGGCGCCCCCGCCGCGAGACGCCGTGCCGTGTCGGGGTCGATGGGTCCGTACCCGGCCGGATACCCGGGTTCCTCGCTCGTGCCCAGCAGGGTCAGGACCGGGACGGTGACGTTGACCTGCGCGGCCACCCCGGCACCCAGTCCGTCCGGGGTGACCCCGCTGAGCAGCACGTCGGTGAGCACGTCTGCAGCCAGCTGGGTCAGGGTGCGGGTTTCCTCCGGGCCCTGCAGGCAGAGCGCCGTGTCGAGGGTGCGGTGGTAGGCGGCCTGCACCTTCTCCGCGTCCCCGGTCACATACAACGACGCCATCCCGTCGTTGAGGGCCTGGAAGACCACGTGCCGGTCTTCGACGCTCTTCTGGTGCCTCGCGGTGATGGTTTCCGGGTGGGTGCGTTCCCGCACCCGCCGGGCCCGGTCGGACAGCTTCGCCACGGTGAGGACTTCCGCGACGGGCACCAGGACGTCTTCGAACACGGCGCGGGCCCGGGCGGCCGCTTCCGGGTCGTCTCCCATGCGGATGCCCCAGGCCTGGTCCATGATCACTTGAGCGTGCCGGTAACTGATCGCCCCGATGGCGAGGGCGTCCCGGGTTGCGGGGAGGTCTTCGGCGAGGGTGCGGCTGGCTTCGATCAGGGTCTCCGCCGTGCGCCGCGGCAGCCGGAGCAGGGCCCCGACCTCGCAGGTGAACTCCTCCTTGGTGGCCTCCTCCGGCGACCACGGCGGGCGCGGCCCGCCGGCCTGCTCGGCGGCCTCCGCCCGGGCCCGGCCCGCATCGGCCAGCACCCGTTGCGCGGTATAGATCGCGGCGGCCCGGCGAGCGGTGGCCCGGTTGATTTCCCGGTCTGCTTCCCGGATCGCGTCATAGAAATCGGCGAGGGACGGCTCCACCAGGCCGAGGTGCTGGGCGTTGAGGCTGCTGTCGGGAGGGACATCAGGAGGGATGGCGGGAGGGTTCTCGGG
>NZ_JASJVF010000075.1:0-13443 GCF_035019805.1 Cryobacterium sp. 10I1 | reverse complement strand
CCCATCAGCCGGTGCCGCAGCGATAACCGGCCGAGCCGGAGCCGTTCCTCTTCCGCGCGCAGCTCGAGGTCCTCGGCGTTCAGCTCGTGTTCGAGCTGTCCCTCGAGGTCGTCGAACAGGTTGTCCCAGCGCACACACACGACGCTAACTCGCCGCGAACCGGCCAGCCGGGTTATCCACAGGACATATAAGCGCTCGACACCGCGGGCATCCGCTGGTTGAGTAGCGAACCTGCACCTCAGCACCCGGAACCCCCGGAGGAGTCATGAGCGATTCAGTCGGCAAGAGTGAGCAGGCGAGCGCCCGAGCGGAGCGGTTCGCCGAGGAAGATTACTTCGGGCAGCAGCCGAGTTCCCGCGGGCAACTGCCGGATCCGGAGCCGCTGCTCATCAACCTCACCCGGTGCGTGATCGAGGTGCTCTCCGGGGCCCGCGAACTCGACCAGCTCGCGCGCTGGGTGAGCGACGACGTCTACCGGCACCTGCTGAAACGGGTCGTCCTCTCCAACCGGGCGCGGGCGGTCAAAGGGCTCCGGGCGCAACGGCCCACGATCTCCATCGGCAGGGTCACCATCACGGAACCGAGGGACGGGGTGGTCGAAGCCGTCGTCATCGTGCACAGCAAGGTGCGGGTGCGCGCGGTGGCGTTGCGCCTCGAGGGCCTCGACAACCGCTGGCGGGCCAGCGCGGTCAACGTGCTGTGACGGCAGTATCCCCTGCAGCTCGCGACTCCGGGTCCGCGCCGGCCGCCGGACCGGCACCCAGGCCCACCGCGGGAAGGATCACCCCGTCGATCAAGGAGATCAGGAATTCCCTGTCGATGGTCTTGCGCTCGAACAGGATCCGCATGGAGGCCATGGCCGTGGTCACTGTCGACAGGTTGTCGATGTCGCAGCGCGACGAGATCTCGCCGCGCTCGACGGCCCGGCGCAACAGGAAGCGCTGCGCGGTCACCCGGGGTTCGACGACGGAGACGCGGGCGGTTTCGGCGAGCTCGGGCGAGTGGGCGAGGAGGGACATCAGGCCGGCGATGACCCGGAGCTTCTTCTCGCCGTCCTCGATCGAGTGCGGCTTGATCATGGCGATCAGGTCCCCGCGCAGCGTGCCCGTGTCCGGGAGTTGGGACAGGTTCAGGTCACCGTTCTTCATGCACGCGACCGCGTCGATGACAAGTTCGCCCTTCGAGGGCCATCGCCGGTAGAGGGTGGCCTTGCCCGCTTTGGCCCGGGCCGCGACCATGTCGATGGTCATGCCCTCATACCCGCATTCGGCGAGCACGTCGACGGCAGCGGCGAGGATGTCGGGGTCGCGGGTGTGGTCCCGTCTGCGTCCGAGCTTGACGGGCTCCGTCTCCTCGGCGGGATCGAGCTGCGTCGTCGCCACACTCACCACTTTCTGATCGAAGTCTTCTGATCGAATGTTACCCGGAGGTAAATTCAGGAACTGTTAAGATCCGGAACTCCACAGTATCGTATATAGTCGCCTTCATGCCAAAGACTTCCGCCACTTCGTCCACTCTAACGAGCACGCCCGTGCCGCATTCCCGGCGCTGGTGGACCCTCAGCACCGTCGCCCTCGCCCAGCTCATGGTCGTACTCGACTCGACCGTGGTCAACATCGCCCTGCCCTCCGCGCAGACCGACCTCGGCTTCTCCAACGGAGACCGCCAGTGGATCATCACCGCGTATTCCCTCGCGTTCGCGAGCCTCCTCCTGCTCGGCGGACGCCTGTCCGACCTGATCGGCCGGAAGCGCACCTTCATCATCGGACTGATCGGCTTCGCAGCCGCCTCGGCACTCGGCGGTGCGGCAGGCACCTTCGGGCTGCTCGTCGGCGCCCGGGCCCTGCAGGGCGCGTTCGGCGCCCTCCTCGCCCCGACCGCCCTCGCCGTTCTCACGACGACGTTCACCATTCCGAAGGAACGCGCCCGTGCCTTCGGGATCTTCGGAGCGATCGCCGGTGCCGGCGGCGCCGTCGGACTGCTCCTCGGCGGCTTCCTCACCCAGAACCTCGACTGGCGCTGGAACCTCTACATCAACATCCCCATCGCCGTGATCGGGGTGATCGGTGCGATCGTCTTCGTCGACCACCTCGAGCGCACCGGCCCGCGCCCGAAGCTCGACATTCCCGGCACGATCCTGGTCTCCGGAGCCCTCTTCGGCCTCGTCTACGGCTTCTCCAACGCCGAGACCGACGGCTGGGACTCACCGCTGACCTGGGGCATGCTCGCGGGGGCCGTCGTGCTGCTCGTCGCGTTCGTGCTGTGGCAGCGCCGTGCCGCGCATCCGCTTCTGCCGCTCGTGATCGTGCTCGACCGCAACCGCGGTGCCGCGTACCTCTCGGTGCTGATCGCCGGCGCAGGCATGTTCGGCATCTTCCTGTTCGTCACGTACTACCTGCAGGTCTCACTGGGCTACACCCCGGTCCAGACCGGACTGTCGTTCCTGCCGATGATCGCCATGCTCGTCGTCGCGGCCCAGTTGTCGACGAACATCTTCGTGCCCCGGTTCGGCCCGAAGATCATGGTGCCGTTCGGCATGACGCTCGGAGCCCTCGGGATGATCTACCTGACCCATCTCGACCTGGGCAGCACCTATGCCGCCGACATACTGCCGCCCCTGATGATCCTCGGCTTCGCGATGGGCTCGATCATGCCCGCCTCGATGCAGACGGCGACGCTCGGCGTCGACCGGCAGTTCGCCGGGGTCGCCTCCGCGATGGTGAACACGAGCCAGCAGGTCGGCGGGTCGATCGGCACCGCTCTTCTCAACACGCTCGCCGCGACCGCCGCGACGAACTTCCTGGCCGCGAACACCCCGCTCACCGCTGCGGTGGCCGCGGATGCCGCAATCCACAGCTACGCGGTCGCATACTGGTGGGGCGCCGGCTTCTTCGCCGTCGGCGCGGTCCTCGCGGCGCTGCTCTTCCGGCGGATGGGCCATGGCGTGTCGCTCTCGAACCCGCACGGCACCCCCGCGGCAGCGCCCACCGAAGTGCCGCTTCCGGTGCACTAGGCACGGGTCGCACACGACGGGCGGTGCTACTTCTTGCCCTGGGCCCGACGCTCGGCGCGGTTCACCGGAACGGCCGGCGTCCCGGAGTCGCGCTGGCCGAAGGCGCCGCGACGGGGAGGACCAGCGGGAGCCGCTGACTCCTCCGCAGGGGCATCTCCTGCGTTCGCGTCCGTCTCGGCCCGGCGGGCACGGTCGGTCGCGGCCTGCTGGATCTGGCCGCGCTGGTTGCGCACCTCGACTCCGCCGGAATCGCTCGGTGCGGTGTAGCTGAGCTTGTCGGCACCGGAATCCTCACCGGGGGTGAGGCCCTTGGCGACGACGACGGGCGCGGCGACGGGATCTGGCGCCTGGTTGACCTCGACCTCGAGGTTGAACAGGAAGCCGACGGTCTCCTCGCGGATCTGGCCCATCATCTGCTGGAACATGGCGAAACCCTCACGCTGGTACTCGACGAGCGGGTCACGCTGGGCCATCGCACGGAGGCCGATGCCGTCCTTGAGGTAGTCCATCTCGTAGAGGTGCTCGCGCCAGCGGCGGTCGATCACGGAGAGCACGACGCGGCGCTCGAGTTCGCGCATGGCCGGGGAGCCGAGGCTCGCCTCGCGCTTCTGGTAGGCGACCCGAGCGTCGGAGAGGATCTCCCTGCGCATGAAGTCGCGGTTGATCCTGCCCCGGTTGCCTGCCTCGGAGATGACCTCGTCGATGGTGATGCCGACGGGATAGAGGGTTCTGAGCTCGGTCCACAGCGCGTCGAAGTCCCAGTCGTCGCCGTTGCCCTCACCGGTGTGCACGCTGAGAACCTCGTCGATCACGTCTTCCAGGAAGCGCTGGGTGCGCTCGTGGAGGTCGTCACCCTCGAGGATGTGACGGCGGTCGCCGTAGATCGCTTCGCGCTGGCGGTTGAGCACGTCGTCGTACTTGAGCACGTTCTTGCGAATCTCGGCGTTGCGGCCCTCGACCTGCGACTGGGCAGAGCGGATGGCGCGGCTCACGACCTTGGATTCGATCGCCATGTCATCGGGCACACCCTGGCGGCTCATCAGGCTCTCGGCGGCTCCCGCGTTGAAGAGGCGCATCAGGTCGTCGGTCAGGGACAGGTAGAAGCGGCTCTCTCCCGGGTCGCCCTGGCGTCCGCTGCGTCCGCGGAGCTGGTTGTCGATGCGGCGCGATTCGTGGCGCTCTGTGCCGAGAACGTAGAGACCGCCGGCCTCGACTACCTTCTCGGCCTCCTCGGAAACCTTCGCCTTGACCGCGGCGAAGACGTCGTCCCACTCGGTCTCGTATTCTTCGGGCGTCTCGATGGGGCTGAGGCCCTTCGCGTTCATCTCGGCGACGGCGAGGAACTCGGCGTTGCCACCGAGCATGACGTCGGTTCCACGACCGGCCATGTTCGTGGCGACCGTGACGGAGCCGAGGCGACCGGCCTGGGCGACGATCGCGGCTTCCCGCGCGTGGTTCTTCGCGTTGAGAACCTCGTGGCGGACCCCGCGCTTGGCGAGCAGGCGGGAGAGGTATTCGCTCTTCTCGACGCTCGTCGTTCCGACGAGGACGGGCTGGCCCTTCTCGTGCCTGCCGACGATGTCCTCGACGACCTGGCCGAACTTGGCCTCCTCGTTCTTGTAGACGAGGTCGGACTGGTCGATGCGCTTCATCGGCTTGTTGGTGGGGATCGAGACCACGCCGAGCTTGTATGTGCTCATGAACTCGGCTGCCTCGGTCTCGGCGGTTCCGGTCATGCCGGACAGCTTCGTGTAGAGCCGGAAGTAGTTCTGCAGGGTGACTGTCGCGAGGGTCTGGTTCTCGGCCTTGACCGCGACACCCTCCTTGGCCTCGATGGCCTGGTGAATGCCCTCGTTGTACCGTCGGCCCATCAGGATGCGACCGGTGTGCTCGTCGACGATGAGAACCTCGCCGTTCATCACGACGTAGTCCTTGTCCTTCTTGAACAGGGCGTTCGCCTTGATCGCGTTGTTCAGGAACGAGATCAGCGGGGTGTTCGCCGATTCGTAGAGGTTGTCGATGCCGAGGTAGTCCTCGACCTTTTCGATGCCGGGTTCGAGCACGCCGACGGTGCGCTTCTTCTCGTCGACCTCGAAGTCGACCTCGGGAACGAGCCGCTTGGTCAGGCTCGCGAACTCGGTGAACCAGCGGTTCGCCTCGCCAGATGCCGGGCCGGAGATGATCAGCGGGGTGCGGGCCTCGTCGATCAGGATCGAGTCGACCTCGTCGACGATCGCGTAGTAGTGGCCGCGCTGGACCATGTCGGCTGCCTGCCACGCCATGTTGTCGCGCAGGTAGTCGAAGCCGAACTCATTGTTCGTGCCGTAGGTGATGTCCGCGAGGTACTGGTCATGGCGCTGCGCGGGGGTCTGGCCGGAGAGGATGCACCCGGTGGTCATGCCGAGGGCACGGAACACGCGGCCCATCAGCTCGCTCTGGTAGCTCGCGAGGTAGTCGTTCACGGTGATGATGTGCACACCGCGGCTTGTGATGGCGTTGAGGTACGCCGCGGTCGTCGCGACGAGCGTCTTGCCCTCACCGGTCTTCATCTCGGCGATGTTGCCGAGGTGCAGGGCCGCCCCGCCCATGAGCTGCACGTCGAAGTGCCGCAAGCCCAGGGTGCGGGTCGAGGCCTCGCGTACGGCGGCGAACGCCTCTGGCAGCAAGTCGTCGAGCGACTCGCCGTTCGAGTAGCGTTCCCGCAGCACGACGGTTTCGTTCTTCAGCTCCTCGTCGGTGAGCTGGCTGAAGTCTTCTTCCAGCGCATTGATGGCTTTCGCATACTGCTCGAGACGACGCAGGACGCGTCCTTCACCAACACGAAGAACCTTTTCAAGGATTGAGGCCACGAATGCACTCCACTAGTCACGGCGCCGTTACGCCTGTCGTCTCGGTGAGATGAACCAGGGTCTGGCTGCTCACGCGACGGATTGAACCACGCCGGCACTGTTGTGCGCCGGTGTGCGGCAACTATAACAATGCTAGTTGGTCAGGGAGTGCACTCGACGGCCTACCGGACGCCTTACTCGGCGGCGACCCGCAACTCCTCGCTGTTCTCGGCCAGTTCGATGACGCCGTAGTCCCAGCCCTTGCGGCGGTAGACCACACTCGGCCGGTTCGTCTCGGAGTCCTGGAACAGGTAGAAGTCGTGCCCGACGAGTTCCATGAAGTACAGGGCGTCGTCGACGGTCATCGGGGCGGCGGAGAAGACCTTGCGGCGGATGACGACCGGCGTGTACACCTCGTCCGCTTCCTCCTCGGCGGCGGTGGCCGCGGCGGCCGCCTCCGACTCGGTGGGGCGGATCACCCGGATGACTCCGGTGCGCACCTCGTCGAGGGTTTCGGCGTCGGCCGGCTTGATGTCGACGACGCTGAAGTCAACGGATGCCGCGTCGTGCAGCGAGGTGGGGCGGTGCGCTCCGCCACGGTGCAGCTTCTGGCGGTCCTTGGCGCGGCGCACGCGCTCGAGGAGCCGTCCGAGTGCCACGTCGAAGGCTGCATACTTGTCCGAACCGTCCGCTTCAGCGCGGACGATGGGACCCTTCCCGATCAGGGTCAGCTCGACCCTGTCATTGCCGGTGGCTGAACCCTTTTCGCGGTTCCGGCTGAGCTTGACTTCGAGGGCGAGGGCCTTGTCGGCAAGGCCGGCGATCTTCTCAGCCTTTTCCGACGCATATGACCGGAAACGATCAGTGATCCCCAGGTTTCGTCCGACGATGTTAGTTTCCATGACGACCTCCAGATCTGGCGAACCGCCCGGTCCCGGGCGATTGGTGCGCGCCTTTAGCTCCACCGTAGCCCTGCCGGCGGGAGAAGTCACCGCAATTTGTCAATCGGTTTCTGATGAACGATGTGTGACCGGTAGGCGTCTCCGGGTTTCCGCGAGGGCGGCCACGCCCACGACCTCTCCCCCGGCGGCGAGGATGGCGCGGCGGGCTTCGAGAACGGTGGCGCCCGTCGTCACGATGTCGTCGACGAGCAGGCAGCGCACCCCGGTCAGGGAACGAAGGGCGCGCAGCGAACCGTCCCGGTTCCTGGACCTGGCGGCACGGTCGAGCCCGACCTGGTCGGCGGTCTCCCGGCCGGTGAGGACCCGGTGCGGTGCGAGTCCGGCCCGGCGGAGCAGCAGCTCGACCGGGAGGAAACCGCGCGCCCGCCAGGCCCGTCGCGACGAGGGAATCGTGACCAGGCGGATGCCGGTCTCCGCAGCGCCGCGGGACTCCACTGGTCCGCCGGACTCCACTGCGGCGAGCGCGGCCACGACCGCGGCCAGGAGCGCAGGAGCGAGCGCGGCGGCGGCATCCGTTCGCCCGCCGTCCTTGAAACTCGCGATCACGCGTCGCGGAACGCCGGCATAGTCGAGCCCCGCCCAGACCCGCAGGCCGCCGCGCTCGGTCACGCGCACGGCAGGCACCAGGAGGGCGCGGCAGGCCACGCAGAGGGCGCGGTCCGGCGCCCCGCAACCGCTGCACGCCGTGGGCAGGAGAACGGCCCACGCGTCCAGGACGGCCCGCCACGCCTCCCGTGCCGTTCGTGCCGTTCGTGCCGCACCGGTCCCGGTCATGCCGCCAGACTGCCCGACCTGACGCGAGCGCATGATCGCGAGCGCACGGCGGTGCGCGCGCGGTCGTGCGCCGGCGCTGTGGAGGACAGGCCCGCGCCTACCCGCCGATTCCCTGCTGGGTGGCCACGAGAGTCACGTCGTCGATGCGCTCCTGCCAGCCGACTCCGCGCTGCATCATCAGGCCGCCCGTTGTGGCGAGTGCGCGCACGTCCCTCAGGGTGTTGCTTCCCGTGATCGTCGCACTGCCCGGCGCTGACTCGATGCTGGAACTGACGCCGCCGAGCTGCTGGGTCACGATGCGGTCCTCTCCGCTCGGGAGCGCGACGAGGTAGGCGACCGTGAGCTCGTCGATCCAGGTGGCGTCGAGGGGGATGCCCGGGACGGACTGGAGCTGGACTTCGTCTCCGAGGGCGACAGGAACGGACTTGTCCCGCTTGATCGAGACGACCACGAAGCGGGTCTCCGTTCCAGAGGTGAGCAGCGCGATCAGCCGGGTACCGTCCCGGGACACCCGCAACGCCACGATTCCGGAGGCCTCCGGCCAGGAGGTCGGCACGGCCGTCGCATCCCCGTTCGGGCTGTAGACGAACAGCTCACCGGGACGGTTCGAGGGCACGGACCAGACGTAGCCGAAGTTGTCTACGGCCGGCGCGATGAGGCCGGGCCGCGGATCGAGCAGCTTCGCGACCTCGCCGACCCGGACGGAGGAGACCCCTGTCGCGGCCCGCGCCGCCGCGACGGTCTGCCCCGGTGAGAGGGTGACCGCCGTCGGGCCGAGCGCGACGACCTGGTCGGAGAGCCCGGGGATCGGGGTGACCGTCTTCCCTGCTGCGGACAGGAACCCGAAGGCGCCCTGACGGAGCACGAGCGCCCGGGCGTCCACCCGCGGGTTGACGATCGGGGCGTTGGCGCCGAGGTCCCCGATGTCCTGGGAGTTCTGGTTGATCGAGATCGTGACGGTGATGCCCGTGGGGAGGCTGTTTGTGAGCTGCGCCCGCATCCGCTGCAGGGTGACCCTGTCTGCGTTCAGGGCTTCGCCGTTGAGGTCGACCTTCGCGTCCCGCGAGACGACCTGCACGGCATCCGCGGTGAGCTTGGTTCCATCGGGGAACGCGCTGACAACGGCCCCGCCCAGCCACGGGCTCGGCCCGTGCAGCACTCCGTTGACGATCTTGGTCAGGGTGGCGCCCCCGCGCGGGAACCAGCGCAGGTCTGGCACCAGGAACGCGAAGCTCGAATCGAAGAAGTAGAGCGCCTGGGAGCTGAACACGTCGCTGAACGTGGTCTGGTCGACGACGGTGCCGTTCGGCGCAGCGCTGATCCGCCACTGGTCACCGACCTTCTGGAACTGGTAGCGCAGCACGACGGGCGAGGGAGACTCGACCTCGTGGTATTCACCGATCCCGTCGACGTCGGCGATGGGATTCACCGAGAACTGCATGGTCTGGCCGTCGACGGGGATGATGGTGCGCGCCGTCCCGTCGTCGACCGTCACCCCGGCATCCGCCGCCCAGGCGCCGCTGAAACCGGGGGCGAGGAATTCGCGGGCGATCGCGTAGTCGTTCTCCGGGCTGGTCTGGGCGTCGATGAAACCGCGCAGGATGCTTTCCTGGCTGGCATCGGCCTGCGGGTGCGACGGCAGGAAGACGGGTGCGGGGTTGTCCCCGGCTGCGACCGCCTGCCCGGTGCGCACGCTGCCGCTCCGGGGAATCCCCGAGCATCCGCTGAGCAGGACCGCGAGCACGAGGAGGGCTGCCAGCGTGCCCCCTGCGCGCCAGGGTCCGCCTCCACGGGTTTCCCGGGTCGCATGGATTGCACGGCGGATGCCGTCGCTCCGGTCAGTCATGGATCGCTCCCTCACCGTGTTGGGCGCCCTTGACCCCGGCCCGGCCGACCTCGCCGACCGTGAGGCGCGGCAGGGTTCCGTCGGACCCGGCGTCCTCCGGCGGCAGCGGGCTCGGCGAGCTCGTGATCTCGCCGCGCGCGGTCCGGGGCAGGGTCAGCCGGAAGCACGAGCCCTTCCCGGGGCTCGACCAGACCTGGAGCCAGCCGCGGTGCACGGTCGCGTCCTCGAGTGAGATCGAGAGGCCGAGGCCCGTGCCGCCGATGGTGCGCTTGCGGGAGGGGTCTGCCCGCCAGAACCGGTCGAAGACGTGGTTGACGTCGACCTGGCTCATGCCGAGGCCGTAGTCGCGCACCGAGAGGGCAACGGCGGACTCGTTGCTGTCGACCGAGACGATGACGGGCTTGCCCTCGCCGTGCTCGATCGCGTTGCCGATCAGGTTGTGCATGATCCGGCGGATGCGACGGGGATCGACCTCCGCGTCGAGGTGTCCTCCCGGGGCGACGAGGTTGAGCCGGGTGCCCTTGGATTCGGCGAGCGACCGCAGGCCCTCGACGGCATCTGCGGCGAGGTGCACGAGGTTCGTCGGCTCGGCCTCGAGTTCGACCGACCCGGCGTCGTATTTGCTGATCTCGAGCAGGTCCGCGAGCAGGAGTTCGAATCGCTCGACCTGGGTGTGCAGGAGTTCCGCAGTACGACCCGTCGCAGGGGGGAAGGCGGCCCGCTGGTCGTAGAGCATGTCGCCGGCCAGCCGGATCGTCGTCAGTGGGGTGCGCAGCTCATGCGACACGTCGGAGACGAAGCGCTGCTGCACCTCGGAGAGGTCGGCGAGCTCCTTGATCTGGCTCTGCAGGCTGTCCGCCATCCCATTGAACGACCGGGCGAGGGTCGTGATGACGTCGTCGCCCTTGACGGGCAGCCGCACACCGAGGTCCCCGGAGGCCAGCCGCTGGCTGGTCTCGGCCGCGACCCGGATCGGCGTCACCACGAAGCGGACCACGATCCAGGTCACCGCACCGATCAGGATGATGAGCAGGAGCCCGGCGATGCCGAGGGTTCGCTGCACGAACTGCAGTGTCGTTTCCGCCTCGCCGAGGTTGTAGCCGATGTAGAGCTCGTACCGGCCGGCGACGGGGACGGTGATCTGCGAACCGACGACGATCCCGGCGACCTGGCCGTCGTCATCCGTCGCCAGGGCCACCGACTGCCAGAACTGGGTGCCCGGCGAGCCCTGGACGGCGGTGCGCAGCTCGGGCGAGATGACCTCGGTCGAGTCGCCGAATGTCGAGAAGTCCTGGGGCACGGACGTCGACGGGTCCTGGCCGGGAACCCGGAACACGGCGACAAGCCGGCTCGAGGACGCCGCGGAAATGGCGCTCCGCGCCGAGGCAAGCAGGCTCTGCACCTGGACCCGGTCGGCCGCGTCCGAGGAATCCAGGATCCCCTGGGCCGCGCTCGTCGCCCGGTTCGAGTCGAGCTCGACCTGGCTGAGCCGGGACTGGAAGAGATCGTTGCCGACGCTCACCGAGACATACACGCCGACCATGACGATGGCGATGCCGGACAGCACGACCGTGATGGTCACGGTGCGGAACTGCAGGGAGGACCGCCAGGTGCGAAGCAGGCGGGCACGCCAGGATCTCCAGTCGCGCCAGTCCCGCCACCCCCTGCGCCATGTTCGGGCAAACCCGGTCGGTTCGGCCATGCGGAGCCTAGATGGCCGCGCCGGCCCGGTACCCGACACCGCGGACCGTCATCACGATGCGGGGGTTGTCCGGATCGTCCTCGACCTTGGCGCGGAGGCGTTGCACGTGCACGTTCACGAGCCGGGTGTCGGCCTTGTAGTGGTAGCCCCACACCTGCTCGAGCAGCATCTCCCGGGTGAACACCTGCTGGGGACGGGACGCGAGGGTGAGGAGGAGGTCGAATTCGAGTGGGGTCAGGCCGATCTGCCGGTCGCCGCGGCGCACCTCGTGCCCGGCGGCGTCGACGGTGAGGTCGCCGATCGAGAGGTTCGCGGGAGAATCCGTTGACACCGGCCGCAGCCGCGTGCGGATCCTGGCGACGAGTTCCTTCGGGTTGAACGGTTTGACCATGTAGTCGTCCGCGCCGGATTCGAGGCCCTTGACCACATCCGTCGTATCGGTGCGAGCGGTGAGCATGATGATGGGCGTTCCCGATTCGGCGCGGATCAGGGTGCACACCTCGATGCCGTCGAGGCCGGGCAGCATCAGGTCGAGCAGAACCAGATCGGGTTTGATCGTCCGGAATGCGTCGAGCGCGAGTGAGCCGTCTTCGCAGAAGTGCGGGTCGAAACCTTCACCCTGCAAGACAATGCCGATCATTTCCGCCAGCGCGGTGTCGTCGTCGACGACCAAAATGCGTGCGTTCATCCAACCGTTTTCTGCTTAGGTCACCGGAGGGAATACTCCCGGTGAGTCATGCAATCACTGACACCAGAGTAGTCGAGGGGGGCTGGCATTGCCCGTCGCGCCCGTTTCGATGCCGAGTATGCCAGCATAGGTCTCGTGACGGACCCGCAGAACTGGCACGCACCGACAGGTGACGCGTACGATCGACCGCGCTACGGCGAATACGCGCCGCCGCCGGCGTCCGGTGCACCCCAGGCCTGGGGTCCTCCTCCCGCGTGGACCCCGCCGCCGCGCCCCGGCCTCCTCCCGTTGCGGCCGCTCGGTTTCGGCTCCCTGCTCTGGGCGCCCTTCCAGGTGCTGCGGCGCAATCCCAAGGCCACGTTCGGAAGCGCACTCCTCGTGCAGGGCGCGATCCTCCTGGTCACCCTGCTGATCGTCGGCCCGGTGACGGTGCTCGCCCTCGGCAGGGTCGACAGCGCCCCGCTCGCGGACAGGGACGCGGTCCAGGCCGGCGCCAACCTCACCATCGTGTTGTCGGCGATCGTGCCGATCCTCCTCTCCGTGATCGCCTCCGCGATACTCCAGGGCGTCATCGTCGTCGAGGTCTCCCGTGCCATGCTCGGCCAGAAGCTCCGGCTCGGCCAGCTCTGGCGGGCGGCCGGCCGACGCCTCTGGCCGCTCGCACTCTGGTCCGCGATCCTCAGCGGAGCCCTTCTCCTCGGCCTGGCCATCGTCGCTGGGGTCGTCGTCGTGTTCGTGTTGCTCGGAGGAGCCGGCGTCGTCTTCGGGATCGTCTTCGGCATCCTCGGCGCACTCGGCATCCTCGCGCTCTCGGCCTGGCTGGCCACGAAGACGTCCCTCGTCCCGAGCCTGATCGTGCTCGAACGCCTCGGCATCGGGGCGGCCATCGCCCGATCGTGGTCGCTCACGAGGGGCTATTTCTGGCGCACGCTCGGAGTGCAGTTCCTTGTCGCCGCGATTGTGAACATCGTCTCGCAGATCGTCTCGACACCGCTGTCGCTGCTCGGCGGCGTCGCGGTCTCCCTCATCGACCCGACCGGCGCCATCGACTCCTGGATCCCCGTGATCGTGCTGTACGTGCTGACCATTCTCCTGAGCCTCGTACTCGGGGCCGTCGCCGCGGTGGTCCAGTCCGGCACGACAGCGCTGATCTACATCGACCTGCGGATGCGCAAGGAAGGCCTCGACCTCGACCTGCAGCGCTTCGTCGAGTCTTCCCCCGGCAACGACGCTGCCGACCCGTACCTGATCCCTGCCGGGCGGATGCCGGCGGCCCCGCAGTCATGACCGGTGCGGGGGGCACGTGGTCTGGTCCGTTCCTGGGGGGCATCCCTGTCGATCCCGATGCCCCGACGGCCACGGCCTGGTTGCGGGACGAGCTCGCCAAGCCGCCGTACCAGGCCGCGCGGCCGACCTGGTTCGACCTGGTCAGCAAGGCCTTCTTCGACTGGTTCGCTTCACTGGGCGTGCCGTCTGGCGCGGGCCTCGGACCCTGGGTCCCGCTCGTCGTGACGCTTGTCGTCGTCGCCGTCGTCGTGGTCGCCGTGCTCGTCTTCGGGTTGCCTCGGTGGAACAGGCGCAGCGCCCTGCAGCACGAGATGTTCGGCAGGAACGACGCCCGGTCCTCAGA
>NZ_JASJVF010000074.1:0-13533 GCF_035019805.1 Cryobacterium sp. 10I1 | reverse complement strand
GCGAGACGCACTACGCGCTCGAGGGCTCGATCGCCGTCACCGGCGCGCTCGTGCAGTGGCTGCGCGACAACCTCGGCATGATCAGTTCCTCCGAAGAGGTCGAGACGCTCGCGAAGTCCGTCGACGACAACGGCGGCGCCTACTTCGTGCCGGCATTCTCCGGGCTGTTCGCGCCGTACTGGCGTTCGGACGCCCGGGGCGCCCTCGTCGGGCTGACCCGGTTCGTGAACAAGGGTCACATCGCAAGGGCTGCCCTCGAGGCGACCGCGTTCCAGACCCGGGAGGTGATCGACGCCGTCAACGCCGACTCCGGGGTCCCGCTCACCGAGATCAAGGTCGACGGCGGCATGATCGCCAACAACACGCTCATGCAGTTCCAGGCCGACATCCTCGGTGTGCCCGTCGTCCGGCCCGTCGTCGCGGAGACCACGGCGCTCGGTGCCGCATACGCGGCCGGCCTCGCGGTCGGCTTCTGGAGCGACCTCGACGAGCTCCGCGCCAACTGGCAGGAGGACAGTCGCTGGACGCCGCAGATGACGGTCGCCGAGCGCGACCGGCAGCTGCGCAACTGGAAGAAGGCCGTCACGAAGACCTTCGGCTGGGTCGACGAGGACGTGCTCTAAGCCGCACAACTCGCTGCCGCACAACCAACCGATTCGACGGAGATTCCGGGTTCCACACACGCGGGAGCGCGTCTCAGGCGCTTTCCCACCAGAATCTCCGTCGAATCGGTGCGTGCAGGCTGGCTAGGCGCGGCTGGCCGCGACCCATTCGGCGAGTTTGGCCGTAGCGGCCCCTGAATCGATGGATTCCGCTGCCACGGCCAGCTTGTCGCGGAATCGGTCGAGGATGCTCGACTGCGCGGACACCGGATTCTTCGCAAGATCGAAGGCGACAAGACCGGCCGCTGCGTTGAGGAGCACGATGTCGCGCACGGCGCCCGCCTGTCCGGCGAGCGTCTGGTGCACGACCTCCGCGTTGTGCGCCGGATCGCCGCCGAGGAGTTCGCTCATCGAGGCGCGGCGGATGCCGAGCTCGCGCGGGTCGATGTCATGCTCGGTCACGAGTCCCCGGGAGACCTCCCAGACGTGACTGTGACCGGTCGTCGTGAGTTCATCGAGACCGTCGTCCCCGCGGAAGACGAGCGCGGCAGCTCCGCGGGTCTGGAAGACACCGACGATGAGCGGTACCCGGTCGAGTCCGGCGACACCGACAGCGGAGGCTTCCGGACGCGCCGGGTTGCAGAGCGGGCCGAGGTAGTTGAACACCGTCGGGATGCCCAGCTCGGCCCTGACCGGTCCGGCGTGACGGAATCCTGGGTGGAATGCCGCCGCATAGGCGAAGGTGATCCCGGTCGCCTCGAGGATCTCGGCGACCTTCTCGGCGGAGAGGGTCAGGTCGATGCCCAGCGCCGAGAGCACGTCCGAGGCGCCCGATGCCGAACTCGCGGCCCTGTTCCCGTGCTTGATCACCGGAACGCCCGCGCCGGCACAGACGATCGAAGCCATCGTCGAAATGTTGACGGTGCCGAAACGGTCACCGCCGGTGCCGACGATATCGAGCGCCATCGGGTTGACCGGGAGGGCGACGGCATGCTCGAGGATGGCGTCACGAAAACCGACGATCTCGTCGACGGTCTCCCCCTTGGCGCGCAAGGCGACGAGGAACCCGGCGATCTGGGCCTGGGTCGCGTGCCCCTGCATCACCTGCTCCATGCTCCACGCCGCATCGGAGACACTCAGGTCCTCTCCACTGAGCAGGGCGCTGAGGACATTGGGCCAGGACTGGATTTCGAGCATGAAACCGATCTTAAGCGCATCGGCTCCCGCGTTCCGAATCTGCTCCAGCGGCGCTTTCGTTCCAATCTGGTCACCTTTTGGGTAAATGACGCACCCGCGTCCGCATGGTGCGCACCCCGGCTGCGAAATCGGCCATAATGGACGAGTGACGAGCCCTTCGATAACTTATTCAGCCACAGCGCCCGTGGTTAATCGGCCCAACAGCGTTGCTGTCGGCACCATTGTGTGGCTGGGCAGCGAAGTCATGTTCTTCGCGGGCCTGTTCGCCATCTACTTCACGCTCCGGTCGACATCGCCGGAACTCTGGCAATTCGAAGCCGAGAAGCACAATTTTCCCTACGCACTCGTGAACACCCTGATCCTCGTCTCCTCGTCGATCACCTGCCAGTTCGGCGTGTTCGCCGCGGAGCGTCTCCAGGCCCGCTCAACGGGCTGGAAGCCCAGCCAGTGGGGCATGGTCGAGTGGTTCTTCCTGACGTACGCCCTCGGCGCCGTCTTCGTTTCCGGGCAGATCTGGGAGTACGCCACCCTGGTCTCCGAGGGCGTTTCGCTGCAGAGCAACGCATACGGATCGGCGTTCTACCTCACCACCGGCTTCCACGGCATCCACGTCACGGCCGGCCTGATCGCCTTCCTCCTCGTCATCGGCCGCGGGTTCGCGGTCAAGAACTTCGGTCACAAGGAGGCGACGAGCGCCATCGTCGTCTCGTACTACTGGCACTTCGTCGATGTCGTCTGGATCGGCCTCTTCCTCGTCATTTACGTCCTCAAATAGAGATCCGGAGCGGACACCTCAGAATGACCAAGACCAACACCCCCAAGCCGGCCCGCGTGCGCAAGTCCGGCCGCCGCAGCCCACTTGCCAGTGTCGCCCTGATCGCCATCGGCCTCCTCTTCACGGGCGGCGCCTATGCGGTGTTCAGCACGAGCACCGCGAGTGCCCAGACGGATGCCTCGTCTCAGCAGACCATCGGAGAGGGCCAGAAGCTTTTCGCGAGCAACTGCGCCACCTGCCACGGCCTCGGCGCCGCGGGAACCGGATCCGGCCCGAGCCTCATCGGTGTCGGTGCGGCATCCGTCGATTTCCAGGTCGGCACCGGCCGGATGCCCATGCAGATGGACGGGCCTCAGGCTGAGAAGAAGGCCGTCGTGTTCACGGACGAACAGATCGCAGCCCTCGCCGCATACGTCGCCTCCCTCGCCCCCGGGCCGGCCATCCCGGATGCGCGGTACCTCGACGCGCAGGGCGATTCCGCCAAGGGCGCCGAGCTCTTCCGCATCAACTGCGCGATGTGCCACAACGTCGCAGGCGCCGGAGGCGCCCTCACGGAGGGCAAGTTCGCACCCGCACTCGACGGCGTCTCCGCCCAGCACATCTATGAGGCCATGATCACGGGACCGCAGAGCATGCCGGTCTTCAACGACATGAACATCTCACCGGAGAGCAAACGCGACATCATCACGTACCTCAAGTACCTCGAGAACAACCCGTCCCCGGGCGGATACGCCCTCGGCTCGCTCGGTCCGGTTTCCGAAGGACTGTTCCTCTGGATCTTCGGACTCGGCGCGATCGTCGGGTTGACGGTGTGGATCACCGCAAAATCGAACTGACCCGCATCCGAACAGGGCGCGGAATCAGAATCATGCAGCAGACACACCTGCTCAGCACACAACTGCACGACACACAGCAGACAAAGGAGCACAATGGCCACGGACGATAACAGCGGGAAGGACCTCACCGCTGCTGACTCCGGCGCCGGGCACGACCCCGCGAACGCCGGCACGGCCGTTGTCGTGCGCGACGCCGTGGACAACCCCGGATTCCCGCCGCACCGCCCCCGCGTCACCGACCTGAACCCGAGCGCCGAGCGCCGTGCCGAGCGCACGGTGTACACGCTCTTCTACCTCTCGATCGTCGGCAGCGTTTTTGCTATCGCCGCGTACATGGCGTTCCCGATCGTGGAAACCGACCCGGGTTCCGTGCGGCTGAACAATCTCTTCATCGGCCTCGGTCTGGCCCTCGCGCTCCTGGCGATCGGCATCGGCGCCGTCCACTGGGGCAAGGCGCTGATGAGCGACCACGAAGGCATCGATGTCCGGCACCCCGTCCGCGGCTCAGACGAGACGAGGGCCAGGGCGGTCGAAATCTTCGCCGAAGCCAACGAGGAATCCGGGATCGGACGACGTAGCCTCATCCGGAACAGCCTGATCGGCGCGCTCATCGCCTTCCCCCTTCCCGCGGTCGTGCTCTTCCGCGGCCTCGGCCCGATGAACGAGAACCCTTCCGAGCTGCTCACCCACACGATGTGGACGAAGGGGACCCGGCTGGCGATCGACCCGACCGGCACACCAATCAAGGCCTCGGACGTCACCCTCGGCTCCGCCTTCCACGTCATTCCGGAGGGTCTGCAGGACCTGCCGAGCGGTCGTCTGGAAGAGAAGGCCAAGGCGGCCGTGCTGCTGATGCGCCTCAAGCCCGAGGACCTCAACGAACTCCCCGAGCGTGCAGGCTGGTCGTACGACGGCATCGTCGCGTATTCCAAGATCTGCACCCATGTCGGCTGCCCCGTCGCCCTTTACGAACAGCAGACCCACCACCTGCTCTGCCCGTGCCACCAGTCACAGTTCGACGTGTCGAACCACTGCGAGGTCATCTTCGGGCCGGCCAAGCGGCCGCTCCCCCAGCTGCCCATCGCCGTAGACTCTGAGGGCTACCTCATTGCGCAGAGCGATTTCACTGAACCCGTCGGACCGAGTTTCTGGGAGCGGCATTGAGTATCACGAAAACGACCACAGGCGTGGTCGAGACGACGAAAACCAACGGCGGCTTCACGGGCGCGGCGGCGAACTACATCGACGAGCGCACGAGCATCTCCACCGCGGTGAAGGAACTCGGCAGGAAGATCTTTCCAGACCACTGGTCCTTCCTCCTCGGTGAGGTTGCCCTCTACAGCTTCGTCATCATCCTGCTGTCCGGGACGTTCCTGACGTTCTTCTTCAGCGCCTCGATGGCACCCGTCCACTACGAAGGCTCGTACGTTCCGCTCAAGGGCGTCGAAATGTCGGCGGCGATGTCCTCGTCGCTCAATATCTCCTTCGACATCCGCGGCGGCCTCCTGATGCGCCAGGTGCACCACTGGGCTGCGCTGCTGTTCGTGGCGTCCATCGGCCTGCACATGCTCCGGATCTACTTCACGGGTGCGTTCCGCAAGCCCCGCGAACTCAACTGGGTCATCGGCTTCATCCTGTTCATCCTCGCGATGGCAGAGGGCTTCACCGGATATTCCCTCCCCGACGATCTGCTCTCCGGCAACGGCCTGCGGATCATCGACGGAATGGTCAAGGGCATCCCGCTGATCGGAACCTGGATCTCCTTCCTGCTCTTCGGCGGCGAGTTCCCGGGCGAGGCGATCGTGGGTCGGCTCTACTCGCTCCACATCCTGCTGCTGCCCGCGATCATCATCGCCCTCATCGCGATGCACCTGCTCTTCGTCGTCGTGCACAAGCACACCCAGTACCCCGGTGCCGGACGCACGAACCAGAACGTCGTCGGCTACCCGGTCCTCCCGGTCTATGCCGCCAAGGCCGGCGGGTTCTTCTTCATCGTCTTCGGTGTCGTGATGCTGATCGCCTCACTGTTCACGATCAACCCGATCTGGAACTACGGACCCTATGACCCCTCCCCCGTCTCGGCGGGTACCCAGCCGGACTGGTACATCGGCTTTGCCGACGGGGCCCTGCGCCTGATTCCGCCGGGACTCGAGTTCGTCTGGCTCGATCGCACCTGGTCGTTCAACATCCTGATCCCTCTGATCAGCCTCGGACTCTTCATCCTGGTCGTGTTGATCTACCCCTTCATCGAGGCCTGGGTCACCGGGGACAAGCGCGAGCACCACATCCTCGATCGCCCGCGCAACGCCCCGACCCGCACGGCGATCGGCGCGGCCGGCGTGACGTTCTACGCCGCGCTCTGGTCGACCGCATCCTCGGACATCATCGCCACGCACTTCCACGTGACGATGGAGGGCGTCATCCACGCCTGTCAGTTCGCCACGATCGTCGGACCGTTCATCGCGTTCTTCGTCGCCAAGCGAGTCTGCCTCGCGCTGCAGAAGAAGGATCGCGAGATCGTCCTGCACGGTTACGAATCCGGCCGGATCGTCCGCCTGCCCGGTGGCGAGTACATCGAGGTGCACCAGCCCGTCGACGAGTACGAGCGCTGGAAGCTCGTGAGCTACTCGGACTACAAGCCGCTGATGATCCGCCCGAACGACCAGGGCAAGATCACGACCGGCCAGCGCCTGCGCGGCGGACTCTCTCGCTGGTTCTTCGAGGACCGGATTGTTCCGGTCACCACGACGGAGCTCGAGCAGAGCCACGGAGACCACCACTAACCAGCGGTAGTTCCACAATCACCACAACACAACATGAACAGATCGGGCATCGATGTCCCTCCAGACCCTGTCGGAGTGGCTTAGGTGCCCGAACTGTTTGTCGCCCCTCGCGGCGAACGGCGGCCTCGTGCTGCGGTGTGCTTCCGGGCATTCCTTCGACGCCAACCGGCGCGGCTATCTGTCGCTCCTGGGCGGGCGCAGCCACGTGGTCGGTGACAGCGCCGCGATGCTCGACGCACGTGAGGCCTTCCTCGAAGCCGGCTGGTACGAAGACCTGCGCACGGCCGTCACGACGCTCGTCGCAGCGGAACAGCCCGCTCGGGTGCTCGACATCGGCTGTGGCACCGGGTACTACCTCCGCGGAGTGACCGAAGCCTGTCCGACCGCCGGATACCTCGGAATGGACCTCTCCCCCGTCGCCGTGGCCCGAACTGTGGCCGCTGCCCGCACCGTCGCCGCGCCTGGGCACGAACATGCTGCAGCCTCAGGCGGCAAACTCCCTGAACCGCCGCAGGTGGACGGGCTCGTCGCCGACGTCTGGGCCGACCTTCCGGTGCGGACCGGAGTCGCCGATGCCCTCCTGAACGTCTTCGCACCGCGGAACCCGGCCGAATTCCATCGCGTGCTGCGCGACAGGGGTCTCCTCGCCGTCGTCGTTCCCCACGATGACCATCTCCGCGAGCTCAGGGATGCCGGACTGGCCCTCGATATCCCGCCGAACAAAGCCGAGGACCTCAGGGACTCCCTGCAGCCCTGGTTCGCCCTGGAGACCCGGATCAGGGTCACCAGTCGTCACGACCTCGGCGCGGACGCCGTTGCCGTCCTGATCGGCATGGGCCCGTCGGCACATCACACCGGGACGGAGGCCATCGCAGGCCGCTGGCCTTCCCGCAGTCCCGTGACGTTCTCCTTCGACGTGCTCGGCTTCCGGCGCCGCGCCCTGCACGCTCTCCCCCATTAACGCGAAAGCGGGAGCCGTCGTTCTCAGGAATCGAGACCGACTGCTCACCCGCTTTCGCGGACCGGCTAGCGCGCGAAGTTACCGCGGTAGTACTCGTAGACCCAGCCGATGAGGCAGATCACGCCGATGCCGACCGCGATGATCGAGATCCAGAACCCGATCGCGAGGCCGAGGAAAAGCAACGCAGCACTCGCGGCGAGGAGGATGGGCCACCAGCTCCACGGGCTGAAGAAGCCGACTTCGGGATCGCCGTCGTCGACGTTGGCGTCGAGGCGGTCCTCTGGAAGCTCTCCTCCCTGAGCGCCGTGCACCCGGGACAGGTAGAAGGCGACGAAGCTCACGAACACGGAGCTCAGTGCCAGGGCGAAGGTTCCCGCCCATTCGATGCTGTGCTGGTGCGGGTCGACGAGACCCCAAACGATGTACGCGACCGTGACGAGGGCGAAGAAGCCCGCGAGCAGCCAGAGCAGGTTGGTGTTTGCCCTCATTTATTTGACCTCGTTCGTTGCGGCGTCGTAGACGGGGGCATCGGGCGCGTCCTTGCCCGGCCCGATCCCGACCGGCATGGCGACCTCGGGGTGGTTGAGGTCGAAGGCCGGCCGCTCTGAGCGGATGCGCGGAATCGACGTGAAGTTGTGCCGCGGCGGCGGGCACGACGTGGCCCACTCGAGGGAGGCTCCGAAGCCCCACGGGTCGTTGACCGTGACCTTCGGCGCCTTGCGGGCAGTGATGTACACGTTCAGGAAGAACGGGATCATCGAGACGGCGAGGATCATCGACCCGATGGTGGACAGCTGGTTCATCCAGGTGAAGCCGTCCTCCGGAGAGTACGAGGCGTAGCGGCGCGGCATGCCGACCACTCCGAGCCAGTGCTGCACGAGGAAGGTGGTGTGGAATCCGATGAACAGGAACCAGAAGTGCCACTTGCCGAGGCTCTCGTTGAGCATCTTGCCCGTCCACTTCGGCCACCAGAAGTAGAAGCCGCTGAACATGGCGAACACGACGGTTCCGAAGATGACGTAGTGGAAGTGCGCCACGACGAAGTACGTGTCGGAGACGTGGAAGTCGAGCGGCGGCGAGGCGAGGATGACACCGGTGAGCCCGCCGAACGTGAACGTGACGAGGAAGCCGAGCGCCCACAGCATCGGCGTCTCGAAGGTCAGGGACCCCCGCCACATCGTGCCGATCCAGTTGAAGATCTTCACACCGGTCGGAACCGCGATGAGCATCGTCATGAGCGAGAAGAACGGCAGCAGCACCGAACCGGTCACGTACATGTGGTGGGCCCAGACCGCCACCGACAGGGCGGCGATCGAAATGGTCGCGTAGATGAGCGTCTTGTACCCGAAGATCGGCTTGCGGCTGAAGACCGGGAACACCTCGGAGACGATGCCGAAGAACGGCAGCGCGATGATGTACACCTCGGGGTGGCCGAAGAACCAGAACAGGTGCTGCCAGAGGATGGCACCGCCGTTGGCCGGGTCGTAGATGTGCGAGAGGAAGATGCGGTCAGAGGCCGCTGCAAGGAGGGCCGCGGCGAGCACCGGGAACGCCATCAGGACCAGCAGCGAGGTGACGAGCGTGTTCCAGGTGAAGATCGGCATCCGGAACATGGTCATGCCGGGGGCGCGCATCGTGATGATGGTCGTGATGAAGTTCACCGCGCCGAGAATGGTGCCGAAACCGGACAGTCCCAGGCCCACCATCCACAGGTTTCCGCCGACGCCGGGCGAGAAGGTCGTGCTCGCGAGCGGTTGGTAGGCGAACCAGCCGAAGGATGCTGCTCCCTGCGGCGTCAGGAACCCGCCGACGGCGATGAGGCTGCCGAAGAAGAATGCCCAGAACGAGAAGGCGTTGAGGCGCGGGAAGGCGACGTCAGGAGCGCCGATCTGCAGGGGCATCAGCGAGTTCGCGAAGCCGAAGAACAACGGCGTCGCGAACATCAGCAGCATGATCGTTCCATGCATCGTGAAGAGCTGGTTGTACTGCTCCTTGGTCTGCACGACCTCGAGGCCGGGCTCGAAGAGCTGCGCGCGGATGACGAGCGCCATCACGCCGGCGAGGCAGAAGTAGACGAAGGAGGTGATGAGGTACATGTACCCGATCACCTTGTGGTCGGTGGAGGTGATCCAGCGGACGAGGACGTTGCCCTTGCGCTCGACGCCCGTGGGACGACGGGTAGCGGCCGGGGCTGCCGGCGTCGCGGGTGCTGCGGGTGCGGTTGTGGTCATGGCCTACTTGCCTTCCTCTACCGCCGGGGCGGACGTGCCCGGAAGATTCTGGTTGCGGTTGTACCCGTTGTCGAGTTGCCCGGAGTTGCCCGCGGCCTTGAGCGAGGCCGTGTACGCCTCGTAGTCGGCCTCTGACACGACCTTGACGTTGAAGAGCATGAGCGAGTGGTACTCACCGCACAGCTCGGCGCACTTGCCGGAATAGGTGCCGATCCGTTCAGGGATGACCGACATGTAGTTGGTCTTCCCCGGGATCATGTCCTTCTTGTAGAGGAAGTCGATGACCCAGAAGGAGTGGATGACGTCGCGGGATTCGAGCGCGAGTTCGACCTTCTTGCCCACCGGGAGGACCAGCGTCGGCAACTCGGCTTCGACGAGCGAGCCCTTGGGCCCGTCGAGGTTCGGCTGGCCCTGGATGCCGGCGGAGTAGACATTCTCGTTGACGTAGTTGAAGTCCCAGGCCCACTGCTTGCCGATGACCTCGATCTTCACGTCCGGTGAGTCGAAGCGGGCCTCGATGGCGGCCTGGTCCCTCGCGGTGAATGCGAAGAAACCGATGACGAGGATGAGAGGAACGATCGTGTAGAAGATCTCGATCGGCATGTTGTACCGCAGCTGGACCGGAAGTCCGGTCTGGCCCTTGCGGCGCCGGTAGACGATCACGGCCCAGATTGTCAGGCCCCAGGTGATCAGGCCGACGATCAGGAGCACGATCCAGGATGTCGTCCAGAGTCCGGCGACGCGGTCGGTCTGGTTCGTCACCGCCGGTTCGCCCTCGACGAAGCCGGGCAGGAAGCCGTGGAGCTGGGCTTGGGTGCACCCCGCTAGAACAATGACCAACGACGCTGCGATCGGAATTGCAGCCCATCGGAGACGGTGGTTTTTGCGCACCAGTAACCTTTCGGGGAGTCTCGACATCACTTCATCGGAAGTGCCTCTGTGTGAATGACAGCCTACTGCGCGGGATGCGCTTCGGGGTGCAGCGCAGGCGCTGATCCGGTAACGAATCCACGCCAAGATGCCGGGCGGCCCGCCCGGCATCGTCTGTGGTTCCCTAGCTGAACGAGTCCCCGCAGGCGCAGCTGCCGCCGGCGTTGGGGTTGTCGATGGTGAAGCCCTGCTTCTGGATGGTGTCCTCGAAGTCGATCGAGGCCCCGTCCAGGTACGGAACGCTCATTTTGTCGACGACGACCTCGACACCGTCGAAGTCGACGAGCGCGTCACCGTCGAGCACACGCTCGTCGAAGTAGAGCTGGTAGATGAGGCCGGAGCAGCCGCCGGGCTGGACGGCGACGCGGAGGCGCAGGTCCTCACGGCCCTCCTGGGCGAGCAGGCTTCGTACCTTCAGCGCTGCGGCCTCGCTCAGGCCCACTCCGTGGGCGGCGGTGCTGGTTGTGATGGTGTCGGTCATGACGCTCCTTGCGCTGTGCTCGAATTCTGACAGATTCTACCTGCAGCAACGGTGAGTCCGCCGCAGTAATTCCCGCCTGCCGGTCTCTCGTCTCTGACCGGGGCTGATGGGTTCATCGGGTGGGGGCCTCCAGAGTCCCGGTGCGGCGGTTGAGCCGGTCGAGCAGGAACGCCTCGGCGAGGACTGCCCGTTTGAACACGCCCAGGTGGAGGGACTCGTTGGGGCTGTGCGCCCGGGAATCGGGGTCTTCGACACCCGTGACGAGGATCTGGGCCTCCGGGAACACCCGCACGAGGTCCGAGATGAACGGAATGGAGCCGCCGATGCCGACGTTGACCGGGGGCTTGCCCCAGGCATCCGTCATCGCACCGAGCGCGAGCGGCACGGCCCAGCCGCTGTCGTCGACGAGGAACGCCTCGCCGGTGTCGACGTCGTCGATGGTGATGCTCGCCCCGTACGGGACGTGGGCGCGCAGGTGCGCCTCGAGGGCCTGGTAAGCCTCAGCAGCGGGCTGTCCTGGTGCGATCCGGGTGCTGAGACGCACGCTCACGACCGGGGACAGGGTGTTCGACGCGTTCGCGACGCTCGGGGCGTCGATGCCCGTGATCGTGATGGCGGGCTGGGACCAGAGCCTGCTGAGCAGCGGGCCGTGGCCGATGGGCGTCGCACCATCGAGGAGGCCGGTTTCCAGGCGCAGCTGTTCCTCGGTGTATTCGGGTGCGGGGACGTCCCGACTCGTGAGCCCGTCGACGGCCACGGAGCCGTCTTCCGCGTAGAGGCTCGCGAGAAGGCGCACAGTCGCCATCATGGCGTCGGGCACCGCTCCCCCGTACATTCCGGAGTGGGAGGCGTGGTCGAGAGTGCGCACGGTCAGTCGGAAGGTGACGTTGCCCCGCAGGGCGACCGTGAGGGCGGGGGTGTCCACGTCCCAATTGTTGGAGTCGGCGACGACGATGACGTCGGCGCGGAGCGACTCCCGGTTGTCCTCGAGGAATGCCGCGAACGAGCGACTGCCGAACTCCTCCTCACCCTCGATGAACACGGCGATTCCGAGGTCGAAGTCGGGGCCGGCCGTCTCGGCGAGTGCCCGGATCGACGCTACGTGCGCCATCACCCCTGCCTTGTCGTCCGCTGCGCCTCTTCCGTAGAGCCGATCCCCGCGAACGGTCGGCTCGAACGGGGTGGATTCCCAGTCGATGTCGTGGCCGGGGGGCTGCACATCGTGGTGGGCATAGAGCAGGACCGTGGGTCGGCCGTTGCGGGCCGGCCGGTGGGCGAGCACGGCAGGCTGGCCCAGTTCCGTGGTGCCGGGAATTCCCGACCGGGTCACGACAACCTCGTCGAAGACGTTGAGCCCCCGCACCAGGGCGGCGACGGCCTCCGCGCTTTCCGCCACCCTGGCCGGATCGAACGCGTCCCAGGACACGGACGGGATGCGCACGAGGGCGCACAGGTCGGCAATCGTGGCGGGAAGGGCGGCCTCGACCGCGGCGCGCACAGGCGCGTCGGCGAGTGCGGCTTCGGGTGCAGTATCTGGGGTAACGGTCATCAGGTAATCTTAAGCCAACTAATTGCAAGGAACTGATGTGGCCAAGCCAGTGAACCCAGACGCACAACCGCCGATCGAATCGATCGACGAGACGAGGGCGCGCCTCGCGGCCGCCCACCCCGCCGGCCACCCGGAAGGGAAGGGCCAGCCGACGCCGAGTCGTAAGGAGCAGGAGGCCGCCAACCGGCGCCCCCTCGTGCCCGACGACCGCAAGCTCGCCGCACGCCAGGCACGCGCCAAGTCCGCGGAGACCCGCGACAGGGCCAGGATCGGCATGGCCGCGGGTGAGGACAAGTTCCTCCCCGTCCGCGAACGTGGTCCGCAGAAGCGCTTCGTGCGCGACTACGTGGACGCCCGGGTGAACATCGGCGAGTTCATGATCCCGGTGATGTTCCTCGTCATCCTCCTCACGTTCTTCCCCGACCGCAACGTGCAGACCTACGGGATCCTCGCGCTCTGGGCCTTCTTCCTCATCGCCGTCGTGGACTGCACGGTGCTCGGCTTCACCCTCACCCGGAAGGTCAAGGCGAAGTTCGGCGACGCGAAGGCGGAGCGCGTGCGCTGGTATGCGGCGATGCGCGCGCTCCAGCTGCGAGCAATGCGGCTTCCGAAGCCCCAGGTCAAGCGCGGCCAGTACCCCTCCTGAGCATCAGGCTCTCCCTCAGGCCCGTCCCCCCGGGGGCGGGCCTGAGGTGTTCCCCCGGGCGGAAGCCGCGGCTACGCGCCGAAGGCACCGTCGCGGATCACGGGGACGCGCAGTTCCTCGTCCGTGAGCGACCCGTGCTGGCCGATCATCGACCGGGCGGACTGGTTCGGCTCGCGGGAGTCGTAGTATGCGACGGCCTTCCGCGCGGCCACGATCACGTCGCCGATCCTGGGCAGCACTTCGTCATCGACCCTGCCGAAGAGTCCGGCCGTGACCGCCTCCGCACGCGTGAAGATCCACGCCCGGTCGCCCTCGACCTCGCGCCAGGTTTCGGCCAGCGTGGTCGCCGCCTCTGATGCGGACGTTCCGGCGTCGCCGCGGGACTCGTCGAGGTACAGGTAGAGGCAGCGCGGGTCTCCCCCGATGTGCCGCACCGGCGCGACGAGTTCGGGAACGCTGTCGAAGAGCACGTGTTTCGTGGCGGGGACGTCGAGGACGCCGTGGTCTGCGGTGACGATGAGCCCCTCGTCCCGATGCATACC
>NZ_JASJVF010000073.1:0-13572 GCF_035019805.1 Cryobacterium sp. 10I1 | reverse complement strand
CTGTCCGACCCCGACCTGGTCACTTCGAAAAAGTACCACGCCAACGAATTCGGCATGATGGGCACCAGCACCGATGGACACAGCTTCATCCTCGTCGGCCCCGACGGCACCATCAAGTGGCGCGCCGACTACGGCGGGGCTCCGAAATACACCATGTTCGTGCCCGTCGACCAACTCCTCCTCGACCTGAAGACCGATACCACCTCATGATCGCCCTGACCCTGCTCACTCAAAGCGACTGCCCCTCCTGTATCGCGGGAAAACGAGTGCTGGCCGAACTGTCCGCCGAATTCCCCCTCCAGATCGACGAGGTCGACGTGAACAGCGACACCGGTCGTGCGATCGCCCGTGAACAGCGCCTGGCCTTCACCCCCGGGCTCGTCGCCAACGGCCGGCTGATCGCGCACGGGCGCCTATCTACCCGCGCCCTCCGGCGAAAATTCACCACCATGCTCGAAACCACCGAATCAACACAACCAGAAGGATCCTGACATGCAGCAATTCCTCTATATCCTCCCCGCCCTTATCTGCCCCGTCGGAATGGGCCTGATGATGTGGTTCATGATGCGCGGACGCGGCCACGGTAAAACCGTCGACGGTCCCGAAGAACAAGAACTCGCCCGCCTGCGCGCCGAAGTGGCCGCCCTTCGTCCACAGGCCGCGGCATTCGATGATCGCCACCCCGGTACCGGACCGACCGCGTGATCCCCATTCTGATCTCCCTGGTCGCGACCGTCGTTGCCGCGGCTCTGACCTGGCGGTTCTGCATGCGCCCCATGCTGCGCAGCCGAACCGCCCCGGGTGACGCCGGGTGCTGCTCTAAGCCGGCGACGGACGTCCAGGCGGACATTCAGGCCGCCCGAGCCGAACTCAAGTCGTTACAGGTCACCGTCGGGTATATTTCACCTGAACCGAAGGACCGCTGACATGGCTCGTGAAACACCCCCACACTCGGACGACCACTCAGCTGGCGGAGGTCGCGAATCCGCGCCCGCAACAGTCAAACAGCAACGAGCCGTGCGCCGGGCAGAAAAAGTCGCCACCCTCAAGCGCGAACAATCAAAAGCGAAACGGAACCGAAAGATCGGAATCGCCGCAGCCTGGTCCGCTACAGGGATCGTCGTGCTCGTCATCGTCCTCGTCGTCACAACCAGCGGCGCCCCCAAGAACGCGGCAGCACCGACATCCGTTGACGGCGTACAAACCTTCCCGAACCAGACCTCCCAGCACGTCACCGGCACGGTGAAATACAATCCGCTGCCACCGGTGGGCGGAGACCACTCCGTCACGCTCCTGAACTGTGGCGTGTATTCCGACAACGTCCCCAACGAAAACGCAGTGCACTCGCTCGAGCACGGCGCCGTGTGGGTCACCTACGACGCTTCAAAAGTGAGGGGTGATCAGCTCGCAGCTCTGCGCAAAGAGATCCCATCGACATACGCGATCCTGTCTCCATTCGCCGGTCTCCCGTCGTCGATCGTCGCATCGGCATGGGGCACGCAGCTCGACATCAGCGACCCGGCCGATCCCCGACTCGCGGCATTCATCGCCAAGTACCGGGGCGCCGCAACTGCTCCAGAACCCGGCTCCCCCTGCACCGGAGGCCTGGACGGACCGGGCAAGTTGTTCTGACGTGCGGCGCCGCCAGTGAACACCAAATCCACGATTAAACGTCACGAGAAAGTGAGCACACCATGATGGGATACGGCGGAATGGGCTGGACAGGACCGTGGATGATCTTTGCGTGGATATTCGCAATCGGGGGCATCGTCGCCTTGGCTTTCGTCGTCTACCGTCTCTTCCGTGGAGATCGCCCCGAGCAGGGCAAGACGGCCGGACACAGCTCGGCTCGAACAATCCTGGATGAACGTTACGCCCGCGGTGAGATCGACGAAAACGAATATCGACAGCGCCGCGAAACCCTCAACGGCGGTTAGCGGAGCGACGATCGTGGGCACATTGATCGGGTACGCCCGAGTAATACCGCGAGACCAGAAGGTCGACCATCAGGAACGTACCCTCGTCGCTGTGGGCGTTCGTGTAGAGGACCTGTATGTCGACCGTGGTTTTCGCACGGAGCAGTCCCAGTTGGACCACGCCATCGGCGCCCTCCAGAAGCGAGACACCCTTATCATCACCACCTTGAGCCGCCTAGGTCGATCCACTCCCGACCTCCTGACGATTGCGGAGAGGCTGCGGGCGAGCGGGGCCGGATTCCGAGTTCTCGACATCACCGAGCCCCAGACAAAGCCAGCACCCTCGACGCGACCGCTGTCCTCACAGTCCTGACAGCTCTCGCTGGTATGGAATTCGAGGTCGCACGGGCACGCATCCGAGACAGCGTCTTCAAACGACGTCCTTCTGGCACGCGCCGCGTCGTCCGCAGGGCGACCTTCACCGAACAACAAATCCGGACCGCTCTCCAACTCATCGAATCCGGCGAACACCCCTCACAGGTGGCCCGTAGTCTCGGCATGTCCCGCTCCACGCTCTACCGCCGGATCAACGACATCCAGCATTGACGCGGTAGTCGTGGGTCAATCCAGGTGAGATACTCGTGCCCTACCTCTCCACAGGCCGCGATCCCGCAGTGACCGTTTGGATCGCAAAATGATCTACATTCGCCATCGTTCGCTTCAGGCGGTGTTGGGCGGCGTCGGCAACGCGTTCCGCCACGGACAAGGACGTATCGGCGACCACGATGCACCCCTCGCCGTGAAGGCGGTGCCCCACCCATCTCAGCCGGACTGTCGAAACGTCCAAAACGCCGGGAGTGCTGGTTAGTGCCGAACGGGCTCGGTCCACGAGTTCCGGTTCAATACCGTCCATGATGCGGCGTCCAATGCTTCGCACTGTCCCCCAGAGCAAAACGATAATCGCCGCGGAAATTACCAGCCCGACGATTGGATCGGCGAGCGGGAAACCCAGCATCACCCCGAGCGCACCAACAACCACGGCAAGGGAAGTGAACCCGTCGATCCGAGCGTGCACGCCGTCGGCGACAAGGGCCGCAGACCCGATCTGCTGTCCCACGCGTATGCGGTACACAGCAACGATCTCATTGCCGGCGAAGCCGATCAGGCCGGCGGCCAACACCCACCACAGGTTGTGCAGGGGCTGGGGGTGGAAGAGGCGGTCGATCGACTGCCACGCAGCTACGACGGCCGAAAGGGCAACCACGCCGACGATGAAGAGGCCAGCGAGATCCTCGGCCCTCCCATAACCGTACGTGTAGCGATGGGACGCAATGCGCCGTCCGAGGATGAACGCGATCCATAAAGGTATTGCGGTTAAGGCGTCAGAGAAGTTGTGAATCGTGTCGGCAAGCAGCGCCACTGAACCGCTCGCGAGTACAACCGCGAACTGCAGTATGGTCGTGCCGAGGAGGATGAACAGGCTGATTTTGACCGCTCGAATTCCCTGGGTACTTGCCTCCAATGCGTCATCGATCGAGTCTGCGGCATCGTGGCTGTGAGGCACGAAAAGCCCGTATAAGAACCCTGTGAACCCGGTCGGATGCTCGTGGTCGTGGTCGTGGTCGTGGTCGTGGTCGTGGTCATGGTCGTGGTCGTGGTCATGGTCATGGTCATGGTCATGGTCATGCTCGTGCTCGTGGGATTGGGCTTGGGCGTCACGCGGACGATCATCCTCATGTGGATGCAGGTGCGGGGTATTCATGCGCTGGCCTCGTCCCGGGTGTGATGATGACGAGGGGTGCCTCCCAGGGTGTGTTCCGCTTGGAAGATAGCATCCGACACGAGCTGACTCGCGTGCTCGTTTTCTAGCCTGTAGAACACTCGGGTCCCCTCGTGGCGAGTGGTGACCATCCGCGCCAGGCGGAGTTTGGCCAGGTGTTGAGATACGGCTGCCGGCGACTTGTCGACAGCATCCGCCAGTTGATTCACGGACAGCTCACCGTTGCGCAGACCAAGAATTATCCGCACGCGGGTGGCGTCAGCCAGCATGCCGAATACTTCGACCGCGAGCTCCACGAACTGGCTGTCGGGTTCGCGGCCACAAATCTGCTTATCTGCATCCATACGCAGATTATTGCACGATGAGTCCCGAGTGGCCAACAAAATGTTTCGATATATAAGTCAACGGCTTCGCGCCGACGGGGCGAGTGATTTGCTACGCCGTTGAGTTGCTTTTCGTCGCGCCCTTTCGATTGCTGAACCCTTGAGAAGAGGGAGCGAATGCGCGCCAGACGACTCCCTTAGAAGCGGCCACGGCCGCCCGGACGACTTGATCGGAGCCGCTGCGCGGCCGGGTTTTTCTTGTTTTGTTGACCTTTCGGCTGCCGATCGTAGCTCGCTTCGATCCTGCGTTCCCAGATTTTCGGGCGCGGTCGCAAGCTCCCTTATTTCGCCCGAAATTCTGGGCACTCCGGCTCTCTCGCTCGCTATCGATTCTCTCGCCGGAAGGCAAACAAAATTGTCGGTTGACCAGAGGGAGCGAGATCATGACGTACACCAGCGTTGTCGAAACACTCAGCACCACAACCAGCACTTCCCTAACCCGGGACACAGCCGCCCGGATTATCTGGGCTGCCCTGGCCGAACCCGGAGACCCCCGCGTCGGCGCCCTCGTCGCTGCAATCGGGGCCGAGCCAGCCCTGGAGCTACTCGTGGACGGGCCCAACAGTGCGGTGGTGGGTTTCGGCATTTCCGGGCTCCGCGCGCAGCTCCGGGCGTGCTTTGACCGTGCGGCGGCCGTTGAGAGCATCCGAGCCAGCGCCGAGTCCGGGTACCACGTGCTCACCCCGTCCCACCCTGACTGGCCGGTCCAGCTCGAGGACCTACGTCTGGCGTCGCCACTGATTCTGTGGGTGCGCGGCGACCCTGCGGTGCTCTCGATGCGGAGCGTTCTGGTGACCGGGGATCACGACTCGACCGGGTACGGGCGTCACATGGCGATTGACTTAGCGTCCGGGCTCGGGGCCCGCGGGTATGCGATCGTGTCCGGTGCTGCCCGCGGCATCGACCACGCCGCCCTGGCCTCGGCCGTCGCGTCCGGCGGGCACCCGATCGCCGTACTCGCCGGCCGCGTCAACACCCGCTTCCCCTCTGACCGCGGCGCACTCCTCGACGACGTCGCAGAGAGCGGTGCCGTCATCAGTGAGGTGCCACCGGGGGCGACGCCGATTTGGTGGCAGTTCGCTCGGCGCGGCCAGCTGATGGCCGCCGTGTCGTCGAAGACCATCGTCGTCGAAGCAAGCGTTTCATCCGATGCTCTCACTGCGGCCGAGTACGCGGTCGAGCTAGGCCGTCCCCTCGGTGCAGTGCCCGGGTCGGGGTCAGACTCGACGGTGGCCGGCTACCAGCTCCTCGCCAGCGAATTCGGTGCGAGTGTAGTCACGAGTCAGCACGACGCCGACTGGCTCTAACCTTCGCACGTTGGTCACACGATTGAGGAGTCCCGGTACGTCGGCCGGGCCGGCTCCACCAGTCCCGCGCCCTCGAGCCGGACGACCCACTGTGGCAAGCCCCGGGTTTTGTAGAGGCTCTATTGGGCCCGTTTCATCGGTGTGATGTCCGGGTGTGAGTAGAAGTTTGTCTCAGCTTCGACGGGCGGGATCAGGCCGATCTCGCCGTGGAGTCGGCGGTTGTTGAACCAGTCGATGTACTCGGCGACGGCGAACTCGAGGACGTCGATGCTCTGCCAGGGCCCGAGGTTCCGGATCAGCTCTGCTTTGAAAAGCGAGTTGAAGGCTTCGGCCATCGCGTTGTCGTAACTCTCGCCCTTGGACTCGACCGAGGCCACGGCCTCGCGGTCGGCAAGGCGTTCGGTGTAGCGAATCGCCCGGTATTGGACGCCGCGGTCGGAGTGATGCACGAGCTGGGACAGGTCCCGGCCGGCGCGGCGGCGGGTCCAGAAACCCATCTCAAGGGCGTCGAGGGCGAGGTCTGTGTGGAGGGAGGTCGACAGTTGCCAGCCAACCACCCGGCGGGAGAACACGTCGAGCACGAACTCGGCGTAGACCCAGCCGTGCGGATGTAGGTGATGTCCGCCACCCAGAGGCATGCCGGTGCCGGCGCGGTGAAGTGCCGTTTGACGAGGTCCTCGGGGCGCTCCGCGAGGGGCCCGGGAATCGTAGTCCGGGGGCCTTTCGAGCGTCGCACCCCGCGCAGGCCCTCGCGGCGCATCAGGCGTTCGACGGTGCAGCGGGCCACCGGGTGCCCGTCGCGGTGGAGTTGCGCGTGCACCTTCCGGGCCCCGTAGACCCCGTAGTTGTCCTTATGGACGGCGTGGATCCGGGCGGCGGTCACTTCATCGGACACGGACCGTTTCGATGGCGGCCGGGACGTTGCCGCGTAGTAGCTGGACGGGGCGACCTGCAACTCCCACATATCGGCTCGACCCCGAACTCGCTCTTCTTCTCGTCGATGAACATAACTACCTGATCTCGGGGCGGTCGAGCTCCGCCGCCAAGAAAGCCGACGCGCTCCGCCAGATCGCGTTCGCCCGCCGCAACTCTTTGTTCTCCCGCTCGAGCTGGGCCAGCCGGGCCGTGGCGTCGGTCGGCACGCCCGGGCGGGTGCCCTCGTCGATCTCGACCTGGGCGACCCACTTCCGCAACGTCTCCGACGAGATGCCCAACTGCTGGCTCACCCGGGCGCACGTGCCTCGACGTCCGCCCGGCTCGTCACGGGAATCCAGGACCAACCGGATCGCTCGCTCTTGCAACTCGTCCGGATATTTCCGATGTGGAGTCATGATTCTCAACCTTCCAAGGGATCAAGAACCTCCATTAAACCCGGGGCGCAACACTGCTGTGCCTTCAGTGCCCACGGGAACCCCGGACCCGGACAGTGCCCCGAGGGCCCAGCGGATTGCATCCATTTCTGCCAGTCGCACGACCAGTAGCCAGTTGACCATTGCCTCGTCACGGTCTGTCCACTGCACCATCGTCGCAATCTCCGTCCGCTCTGAAACGCCTGATTTTCTGACCTAGCTCGTCCTGTTTTCCTTGTTCCTTGTTCTTGTTTTTTGTACTTAGTTTTGTTTTTTGTTTTTTGTTTTTTCTCTTACCTATCTCTCTCATACACTTCTTCCTCTTTCCCTGTCCCACCACTACCCCTTTACTTCCCAACCCCCCACACAAAGCCGTTGGGTGTGGGGGGTTGGGAAGCGAGCGCAGCGAGGGGGTCGCGGTGGGACAGGGAAAGAGGCCCCATACCTATTCGTTTGGGTATTCGCTCTCAACGAATACCCAAACGAATACCCAAACGAATAGGCAGCCCCAAAAACCGACCTCCCAGACCGCCGATTCCTGCCCGGAATTCGTGCGCCGAAATCACCCTGCAGACCCGCTTCGGAGGCCTCCGGAGCGGGTCTAGGAGTAGTCGTACCAGCGGATGACGCCGTTCGCAGTCAGCGCCAGCATCACGGCGTCGTCGGCCTTGTCCGCGAGGTCCGCGGCGTCCCGGAGGGCCAGCTCGGCCCGGATCACGCCGGCGACCTGTCCGGCACCGCGACCGTCTTCACCGTCGTATTGGATACCATCCTGGGTGCCTGCGTGCCAGGTGGCGAGCTGCTCGAACACCTGCCCCAGCAAGCATTGGGCGTTCATCAGCCGGCCGAGCAACTCGTAGGAGTCCCCCGGATGCTCAACAGTTCGGGTGCTGTGAGCGAGTTCGCGGGCGGCCCGGCGGAGTTGCTCGGCGCTGATCAGTTGCGCGCTCTCGGCGCTGATGTCCATCAGAATCTCCTTCACAGATTGGGGCGTGCGGACTGCACAGCCCGCCCACCCGCAGGTCTTCTTGAGCGTCATTACTCGTCAGTGTCGGGTGTGCGGGTACGGCGAACCTGGGCGACGGCACGGTTCAGATCGGGTCCGACGACATCCGCCTGCAGAACACGGCCGGAGCGCCGGGCTTCGGGACCGCCCCAGATCTCGGTGTGTTCACGGCCGACGACCACGACCGGATCGCCCCGGTGCAGGGTCGCGGCGACGTTCTCGCCGAGTTCGAACCGGGCCTCGACGAAGTGCGTCGTCGCCGCCTCGTGCGCGTGCCAGGCGCCGGCACGGTACTCGCCTGTGTTCTCGATCACCCGGAACTTCGTGACCAGGATCGATCCGGCCGGTACGACCTCCGGATCGGCTGCCAAGTTGCCGGTGATAGTGCGTATGGACATGGTGTGCTCCTTCACGATTGGCGGTGCGTGGGTACTACTTGGAGTCGGACCGGGTGGGCCGAATTTCGCCGTTTGAGAGGTCGAGACGCGTTCTGAGAGAGTTGATTAGGTCGGGCCTGTATCCGCTCCAGGACACCCCTGGCGCCTCTACGACGGGCGCCTGGACGTGACCGAGGCCCGTGACATACTCGAGCGCGACCGGGTCCTGCGCGACGTCGATGAGGGTGAAGTCGATGGCGTGCTGGGTGAGCTTGCGGACGGTGGCGGCGCACTGCACGCAGCCAGGCTTGCTGTAGACGGTGACGATGCCGTTCATGGTGTTCTCCTTGTCGAACCATCTCGGTGTGCCTTTGGCGTCAAGTCATGAGGTGCCAGCGGAGTTATCCACAGGCTGGTCTCGCGCGCGCATACTGCTTCTGTTCTGTTCTTCCTGTTCTTTACTGTTAAGGGGGCCAATAATTGGTCCCCGAATTGACAACTTTTTGGTCCCCTAAGGGGGCAACTAATTGGTCCCCCTCAGGGGGCAAATTTCCGACCCCCTAGCGGGTCCTCGGGGAAAAGGTCGATCTCGGGATAGGTGCGGTGCGGGGCCGGAGGTTTGGCGCTGTTCAGGTTCAATTCGAACTCGGCGGTCATACCGACTCCCCCGGATCTGAGGCGAGTGATGACGCCCGCGTCGACTAGTTCCTTCACCGCACGCTTGACGGCCCGATGAGCGGGCGTGGATGCGTTCGATGGCGCCACGAACCCAAGTGCGATCGCCGAGGACTCCCGTCCGCCGAAATAGCGTCGCGGAGGCTGCTCGCCCGGGTTGTCGGCGTCGTCCCAGCATTCCAAGGCCATGTGCAGCAGCAACCGGGTCGCCGTGTTTCCCAGTCCCAACCGGGCAGCGACCAGGACCGCGTTCTTCGCCGCGAACAGGCCCACCGGGCCCTCACCGCAATTCACGGGGCGACGCCAGTGCAGTGTCGGAGGTGCTCGATAGCATGTGCATGGATCGACTCCTCTGCTGGTGACGATCTCGGGCCCCGGGCGGCCACCCGGGGCCCTTCCACGTCACCGGCGTCGGCTTCGGTGACGTGAGGCCGGTTAGCGGCTGCGGACCGGATCCGACGTGCTGGTCGTGGCGCTGGCCTCGACCCAAGCGAGTACCTCGGACCTTTTGTAGAGCACCGTGCGGGGTGTGGGCTTGTAGAACCGGGGCCCCCGCCCCAGATAGCGCAGCTGAGCCAGAGCGCCCACCTTCAATCCGGTGATCTCGCCCACGGTGGCCGGGAGGATATAGTCGTCGTCCATAATCATCCTGTCTCTATAACAGCCATTCGGCTGTTCCAATGTTGAAAACACAATATGGCGACTTCCAACATTTGACAAGGGTTTGCATAGTATCTTGTCTGCATGACAGATTTTCGCACTGAGGCGAGCATTGGCACCCGGATCCAAGCCGTGCGCAAGCACCGCGGCATCCGCACCACCAAGGAGCTCGCGGACATGATCCCCGGCGGTAATGTCACTGAAGCGATCCTGCAGAACATCGAAGCCGGCCGGAAGTCCGACCTCGCCGTCAGCCAGCTCCTCAACATCGCACACGCCCTAGGCGTCACCCCACTCTTCCTCCTGGCCCCCATCGGCAATCCAACGAACGAACTCGACCTCCCCAACCTCAGCGACGCCTTCGACAGCATGACCGTTATCGAATTCGACGCCTGGATCTCCGGCGAAACCGACGGAGCCTACCGGTGGACCACCACCGACGAACGCTCCGAACGCACCCAACTCCAAGCAATGCGCGAACTCGACGCCCTCCACCGCGAAGGCAAACGCCTCGCAAGCAATGTGGCCGTGGAAACAGCGCTCAGCGCCCCTGGAGGCCTCGACGACGAGAGCCGGGCGTGGGACACCACCCAACAACGACTCGACGACATCAACCGCCGCATCGCCCAGCTCACGTCATACCTAGTATCAGCAGGATGGAATCTCGACAGTTGAACCCAACAGGACGGTTGCCAGTTGCGCCGCGTATTCGGCGAAATACGCCACGCGTTCCTCGGCTGGCAACAGCGCGCTGCCTAATGCTTCCCAGCAATAGCAACCAACGGGAGGACCGTCGCATTACCTAGGAGGGAGCCTCAAATGCTGCGTGTCGGAGACCTACCGCGTGACTTCAATTTGACTTCAATTGGTGCAATTTCGAGGTGATTCCATCACCTCCGCATGACCCAAGTGGCCAGTAAATCATTGGGATACGGACAGAAATCCCGCTGTTCTCCGGGCTCGTTTTGCCCTCCGGAGGCAGGGGCGGCAGTTCGAATCTGCCTGGGGGCACACTGTCGCGTGGCACGTTTGCTCGGAATTTTGCCACAAAGTTCGGACGATCTTGTCCAAAACGCATGTGGGCGTCACAGGCCCGTATCGATCCACACGCATCGACCGCGGTACAAGTAGGCGCTGAAAATTGTGGCTTAGTTCTGCTCGTGGAGTGCTCTGAGCGTCGAGCTCCTGTGCGCACGACGGATGCCTTTCGCAAGGCCAGGTTTGGCCCCGGGTGTGCATCCCCAGCTCCTGATGATCCGAATTGGCCATTGACAATCGGCGTTGATAACGTTTGGCTATGCCATTCGCTCCCCAGACCATCGCCGAACTGGCGGATGAGCTGGGTCTCGGAGTTGACGACCTCGAGCCGTATGGTCGGGGAAAAGCAAAGCTGTCGCTCGACCTGCTCAACCGCCCCGCGAACGGCAAGGGTCGACTCGTGCTCGTTACCGCGATTAACCCGACGCCTGCGGGTGAGGGCAAGACCACGGTGTGTATCAGCCTGGCGATGGGTCTGCGTCGATTGGGACGGAACGCCGTTCTGGCTCTGCGGGAACCATCACTCGGTCCGGTGTTCGGCGCGAAGGGCGGAGGCACTGGAGGCGGCAGAGCCTCGCTCACCCCCGCGGACGACATCAATCTTCACTTCACCGGCGACATTCATGCGATCACCACCGCCCACAATCTACTGTCGGCGCTCGTCGACAACGCAATCTTCTTTCGAGAAGAGATCCCTGGCAGGGGCGTGATCGATCCCGGTCAGGTCACCTGGGGACGCGCGCTCGACATGAACGACCGTGCTCTCCGGCGAAGCATTGTTGGCATTGATCCCAAGACCGACGACGTCTCGCGTCAGGAACACTTCGACATCACGGCGGCAAGCGAGATCATGGCGATCATGGCCCTCGCGTCAGGTCTAAAGGATCTGGAGGACCGCCTGTCTCGCATCGTGGTGGGGCGAACACATGCCGGGCAAGCAGTCACAGCAGGAGACCTCCGGGCTTCGGGCGCAATGACGGTGGTGCTTCGCGACGCGTTGCGACCGAATCTGGTGCAAACCGAGGAGGGCGGCCCCGCGATCGTGCACTGCGGGCCCTTCGGCAACATCGCGCATGGCTGCAATAGTGTGGTCGCGACACGCCTCGCGATGAAGCTCGGCGATTACGCGATCACCGAGGCAGGGTTCGGGTTCGATCTCGGTGGAGAGAAATTTCTCGATATCAAGTGCCGTCTCGCAGGGATCTGGCCACGCGCCGTCGTCATCGTGGCCACACTGCGGGCTCTCAAGATGCACGGGGGCGCGCCGGTCGCGATCTGCGGTGAGCCAGATACCGCCACGCTCATCAAAGGACTGCAACACCTCGAGCATCATCTCGCCACGGCGAGCGCATTCGGCCTCACGCCGATAGTCGCGATCAATCTCTTCCCGAACGATACCGAGTCGGAACTTCTACTGGTCGAAGAAGCCGTCGCTGAGCGCGGAGTTCGATTCGCCCGAGCCGACGGCTTCGCGCGCGGTGGCGAAGGATCGCTGGATCTCGCCCGGGTGGTGAGCGAAGTGGTCGATCCCACCGACGTGGCACCTCCGCAGCCGCGGTTCATTTACAACGAATCGGATTCCCCGCACGACAAGATCCGCAAGATCGCCACGGTGGTCTACGGCGCCAGCGATGTGGTGTTCACCCCGACTGCTGAGATGGACATCGCCCGAATCGCGGAGTTGGGCTACGCGAATCTCCCCATCTGCATGGCGAAAACTCACCTCTCCCTCACTGACGACCCCAGAATTGCCGGTCGCCCCCGTAACTTCATCATCACGGTCCGGGAGGTTCGTCTTTCGGCGGGGGCGGGATTCCTGATTCCGATGACGGGATCCGTACTGACCATGCCCGGGCTTCCAAGAGTGCCCGCCTCGCGCAACATCCGATTGCTTCCGGATGGACGCATTGCAGGACTCATGCAGAACGACTGATGCGTGTGCATACTTGGGCGCGATAACTCGCTCCGTGTTTAGGTCCGGGGAGCCCAGTACCTGAATCCCAGGACATCAACTCGAGAATAGTGATTCGGCTTGGTCCTTATGACAGAGGTGTCCTGGGTGCCCTCATATCAGCAACGGTCGTACTGAGGCACCCGTCTTGATCCCTATGCGTGTTCACGTCAAGCGCGGTCCGGGGCGATCGTCCTCGCCAGTAGGCTCAAGCCATGATTCGCCTGCGTAAGACGCGTTGGAAGGTCGCATACATCCTTATCGGGGTGATCGCGCTGGCCGCAATCGAAATTGCGATCCAGCCGTTCAGGTTGCCGAATCCGCTGTACGCCGTGGTGGCAAACTCGCTGAGCATCCTGCTCATTTTCGGAGGGGTGCGGTCCTTCCGCGGATTGGGCGAACCGATAGAACCACCCCGCGCCTGGTGGAGGATGACGTCCCGGCCACGAGCCGGGTACATCGTCGGATCCCTGTTTGTTTTGAACTCCGCCAATGGCGTGGTCGTTGCGACCACAGGGCCACCGGAGTTGATCTTCAACGTCGCGATCAGCGTGATGGTCGACGCATCACTGGCGTTCTTGTACTTCAGGTCCTCGACCCGGCTGAGAAAAGCGCCTCCGCGTACTGTGCAGGAAGTGCCACGCTGGAAGCCGCTCAAGACCTAGTCGGCCTTTCCCTCGGGCACGGATGCCTCCTATGGTCGGAGCATGTCCTTCCCTCACTCAGACCGGTTGACCTTTCGGAACATGACCGATGCTGACCTCGATGACATGGCCGCCATGCTGGCTGACGCGGACGTAATGGAGTACTACCCACGACCCAAGAGCCGCGAGGAGGCCCAGGGGTGGATCGACTGAAACAAGCGCAACTACCTCGAGCGTGGCTATGGTTTGTGGGTCATCGAGACGAAAGCGGGTGAGTTCGTCGGCGACTGTGGCCTCACCTGGCAGGCCGTCAACGGCCGACCCGAACTTGAGGTCGGCTACCACGTGCGGGCAAAGATGCAGGGACGAGGCTACGCAACCGAGGCCGCTTCGGCTTGCCTCGACTTCGTGTTAACGCCGACCGAAAATAGGGCCAGTATCGCCGATTGAAAACAGGGCCACCGACCATTATGGAAGGTGATCAAT
>NZ_JASJVF010000072.1:0-13576 GCF_035019805.1 Cryobacterium sp. 10I1 | reverse complement strand
GGTCGAGGGAGAAGTCGCCGAGTCCCACGCTTTCGAGGCGTTTCTTCACGACGTCGAGGGCGGCGCGTTTCTCGGCGACGAAGAGCACGCGCTTGCCGTCGGCGAGGGCGCGGGCGAGCAGGTTGGTGATGGTCTGCGACTTGCCGGTTCCGGGCGGGCCTTCGAGCACGAAGGTGCGGCCGGCCGTGGCCTCGGCGACCGCCTCGAGCTGAGAGGAGTCCGCCGGCACCGGCACGGAGCCGCCGAGCGCGTCGAGGTCGACGGGCGAGCCGGGCGTGCCGACTGAGACACCCGTACCGCCCGAGGCGGAACCCGTCGGAGACGCCGTCGGCTGCGCCAGGCTCCACGCCCCGCCCCCGCCGGCGCCCGCCGCGGCGACCGGGTCGGCATAGGCATCCAGCGGCGTGTTGATCAGATGCGCGACGAGACTGTTCTGCGACAGCGCCTCCCAGTTCTCGTCGAGGTCCTTCCAGAGCCGGAACTTCGCGAACTGCAGAATGGAGAGCTCCACGGTCTCCTCGACCCGGAACGGCAGCCCGGCCTCCGCGATCGCCTCCCGCACCGCAGTGAACGCGGCGCCGAGGTCGATGCCCGAGGCGTCCTCCCCGGGGGCCGAGAGCCCGGCGATCTCGAGCCCGAAGCTCGCCCGCAGCTTCTCGAGCAGGCAGTAGTTCGGCGTGGACGCCCCGGCCTCGTCGATCGTCAGCCGGTACGAGGAGCCGCGGCTCGCGCTTGTCATGTTCACCGGGATCAGCACGAGCGGCGACCGCAACTCCCGGTCGTTGAACCGCCAGTGCAGCATCCCGAACGTGAGGTAGAGGTTGTTCGCGCCGGTCTCCTCCACGATCGTGCGGGCCTTGTTGGCGAGGTAGCGCAGCTTGCTCGTGTACGACGCCTCCGTGATATCCACGAACGCGCCCTTCTTGTCGGCGAGCATCAGTTCGCGGGTCTGCTCGGGCAGGTCCTTCCCGAAGCGGATGCCCCTGGCCCGATCCACGTTCGGCACCGCGTCGGCCGGCACGAGGGTGATCGGCGTGCCGGCGTTGATGGCGTCCTCGAGGCGGGCGACGGCCGGCCCCGGCACGAAGAGCGGGTAGCCGGACCGGTCGGTGTAGTTGATCAGCTTGTTGCGCAGGCTCAGGTCGAGCAGCGCGTTCTTCCACTGGGTGACCCGCGGCGGCACCGGGGTCGCTTCGGGAGCGTTCGAAGCAACCGCCGACCCATCCCGCGCATAATACGGAGCGATGACCGGACCGGCCCCCGCCTGGTACACCGTCACGGTGACCGCGCCGTCGGGCCCGACGGAGCGGCTCGGCAGCGGCCAGATCCGCGACTGCCGCGCGGTGCGCACGTCGGTCACGCCCAGGAACTTCTCCAGTCCCGCGGCGAGGTATTGCGTGTGCGGGCTCCGCCGCGCCTCCGCGAACGGCATCGACGCAGACCCGCCCGTGACACCCGTCGTTTCAACGAGCCCGATCGAACCGAGGTCGACGAGGTTGACGATGTCGGCGACATCCGTGTGGGCGACGGCGCCGAGCGCCGAGTCGACCCGCCAGTAGCCGAGGAAGATGTGCCCCTCGAGCAGCCAGAGCGTGGAGTTGAGGCCGGCCTGTTCGAGGGCGGCGGCGAGGGTGACGGTGGTGTCGAGGCAGGTGCCGAGCCGGCCCTCGAGCACCTCGGCGGGCGTGCGCACCTTCTGCCCGGTTGTGCCCCAGCTCGCCGGCGGCATCGCGTAGCGGATGTCCCGGGCGGCCATCGCGTCGTAGATCGCCTCGACCACGGCGTCGACCCGCTCGGGGCTCTCGGACTGGTACCCGCTGAGCGCGGAGTCCCCGGTGCGCTGCTGCAGCAGGTCGCTCGCCTCGACGAGCAGCGGGGCGATCGCGGCGGCATTGGGCTGCACGTGCGCGGCGAGGAGTTCGAGGCCGAGGTGCAGGGGAGTGGCGATCCACTGGCTGGACGCGAGGATCTGCACCTCCGCACTCGTCTCGGCGAGCAGGGTGCCTGCGGCGTCGCGCAGGGTGGCGCGGATCGACCCCGGCCGCTGCTCCTCCACCGCGAGCATGAGCGCCGGGTCGAGCACGAGCTCGACGGTGCGCAGGGTCGTGCTCTGCCCCGCGCCGAGGTCCACGATGACGACCCGTGGGGCGCCGAGCGACCCGGAAGCGCTCGTCACCTCGACCTCAAGGGTTGCCGCGCGCTGCTCCCCTGCGAGGTTCTCGATCACGATCTCGTCGACGACCGGAACCCGGCAGTGCGCCATTGCATAGGAGAGGAACGGCACCGAGCTGATCCCGATGCGGCCGCGGCTGCGGCAGCCGGGGCACCTGCGGTCACGGCCGTAGTGGCTTCAGCACCTTCGGTCTCAGAGTCAATCTGGTCCACGGATTCCCCTTCGTGCAGCGAGGCGTCACGGCGACACTGACAGTCGCCGGATCACGTCGAAGCGCTGACCCGATTGTAGGGGGTGGGTCTGACACCGTCGCCGATGCCGCTGGACTGTCGGCCGCCTTGCACCCCGGCAACTCATTCGCTCGCTGCTCCACGCTCGTGAGGTGTCGCACATCGATGTTCGCAGGTGCCGCGAAGGTCGATCTGCGACACCTCACGGCGCCTGGGTCTTCGTGGAAGCCGGTGTCTAACTGATCAATCGGTAGGCGATGAAGGTGATCCCGACAATGCCCACGACAAGGCCGAGGATCGCGGTACCCCGGCCCGTGATCCGATTGGAACCGCTCAATTCGTTCGCTCGCGCCAGGCCGATCGAGGAAAACACGATTCCAAGAACGCTGAGGATGCCGAACGGGTTGATGAGCATGCCGACAAGGGACAGGACGGCGCCCGTGTAGGCGAACGAATTGGTCCGCCGGACGATGCGATCCCTCTCCGTCCGATTCGGCTGTGATTGAAACTGGGTGCCGCCGCCCTGGCCGCGGTTGGCCATCGGCACGTATGGCGCCGGTGCGTACACGATGGGCGGGGCTGGTGCCTCCGCTGGAGTGGGCGGGGGAACGGGGGCCGGCATCCGGTCGCGTTGTTGCTCTGACCAGCTGACACCGTTCCACCATCTCAATTGCTGAGTGTCGTTCGGGTCGTTGTACCATCCGGCTTCGGGCGCGGTCACGGGGTCTCCTTGCGAATAGGTGTACCGTCCTCGATCCGCTCAGCGTTTGAGGTTTGGTACACGATTCATGCCTATCAGGTCAACGAAGACCAGTGGCATGTGGCTGGCTTGCCTGGCGAAATTTCCCCCCGCAGTGGGGTCGAGGGCTGCCGCACACGAAGCGCGCATGGCGCCCCAAGGCCTTACCTGACTAGAAATGCAGCCGGTCCACCAGAGCCTGCAGCGACTCCTGGAGGGAGGCGAAGCCCGTAGGCTTCAGCTCCAGCGTGGCCTCGTTCAGGTACACGTCTCGACGGATCTCGAGCATGACCGAGCTGACCCGCGCATCCGTTTGGTAGTGCGTGAGCGGCACGTAGGCGCCGGCGAAGGGCGTGTTCGCCCGAGTCTCGAGGCCGGAGAAGCTTTCGGCAACCGCGCCGAGCAGGGCGGCGGATGCGTGGAATGGGTCCGATCCTACGCAGAGCGGTGCGCGAAACCCGCCGCCGTGCAGCTCATAGGGCAGTTCATGCTCGGGGTAGGAATGCACGTCGATGATCACAGCCCGCCCGTGGAGCGCCAGAGTGACGTCGACGAGCGCGGTGAAGCGGGCCGAGTACTCGGCGAAGTAAGCGAGCAGTGGTTCTCGGTCGCCAGCGGTCACGCGGCGAATTAACTGGCGGCGAGATCCGTGCGTGTAGAGCACGCCCATGCCCACCGCGTTCATCTCTTCGCTGTCGCCTGGGAACCTCTCCACGTCGACGGCGAAGCGGGACAGCCCGTTGATGACCGCGCTCGCACCGGTGACCGACTCGACCAGAACGTCCGTGAAGTGGTCGGTCATGATGTCTTTCTCCGCCTCCAACTCGGCAGGGGAGATGACGTAGGAGTACAGGTATTCCGCAGGGATGGCCCGACCGCCGTGGGGTGAGTGCAGGATCACCGGTGACGTCGCCGAGTTATCGGTCACGCGGAACAGTGCGGTCTCACTGTGGATGGTCATCGTGTGCCTCCAGGCCGTGGCGCTCCCGGTCGGAAGTAGTTCAGGGTCTCAGGCGCCAGTGGCATTCGGGATTCCTCCTCCTCATCTGCATCGCGCACTGTCCGGCCTGGGACCCCAGCGAGAGGTGACACCGCTCATTGCTCGTCGTCGAAGGACTCTCAAAGACCTAAATTGGAAACCATGAATCGGGACGAGTTTCACGCGTCAAATCTCACCTCACAGGAGCTTCTCCAGCAGTATGCGGGCATTCTCGGTGAGCTGCGCGCCCGAGGTGTCATTCGCACTCTCAATGCGCCCGCAGGCGATTTGGCGGAGACTCTTACTGCCCGCGCCTACCGGGGTGAATTGGCGCCGAATAGTGAAAAGAGCTGGGATGTGCGGGCTGCTGATGGCCGTCTTCTCCAGGTGAAGTCCCGCGTGATTGCCGCGAGTGCGCGGTCCAAACCTATACAGTTCTCCGTCTTCCGCTCCTGGGACTTCGACGCAGCAGTGTTCGTTGCGATTGCGGCGGAATCCTATGGGGTTCTCGGGGCTTTCGAAGTGCCGTCTGAGGTCGTGAGCGCGAGGGCGGGCAAGGCCTCATGGGTTAACGGCGAGATAGTCACGCTTTCACTTACGGGTCTCGCGGCCCTGAGCGATTGTATCGATGTCACCACTAGGCTCCAGAACGCCCTCGAGTCGTTGGACCTGCCGGTTTCGCTCGCAGAATGATCTCAGGCAACGAACTTCTCCCAGCGGAGTGCCAATCCGTCCCGCGACGGCCGATCTTTGGCGCGGCCCGGCAGCACCAGTGACCTCCCATGCATGTTCTGTAGCCCGTATCGGAGCATCGGACCGTCTACCTCATCAAGCAGTGCACCATTGATCCTCACCTCATAGTCGGGGGTGATGCCCATCAGATTGCGATCGTAGGAGGCATGGTGGATCTTGCAGAGCGCCATCCCGTTGGTCACCACGGCGAGGCCCGCGATATCGGAATCTTCAACAATGTGAGCAGCGTCAAGTAGCTCTGCATGCTTGAGCTGACACACCGCGCACGTACTGGCATAGGCGTGCATGATACGGGCACGAAACGCGGGTTGATGAAGTCTCTGGCGCACCGCTCGTTCGGCATACCGTCGCTCGTCCCCTGTCATGTGCAAAGGGTCGCCGAAGAAGCGCATCGACTCTTCAAGCGCAATCAGGAATGTGCGATTGACCTCATCGTCAGCGACGACATATGCGGGGTAGTGTGCGACGAATACGCCGGGGCGTACTCCCTCGAAATACACCAGTGGTACTCGCTGATCGAGCGCTCGTCTAAGTTTCACGTTGTCACCTCCCTCTCGCGATTGGTAGGCGTAGTGCACGAAACCGTCCGGGCTGGTGACGTCGTCATAGACGCCTTTGACGCCCGTCATGATCGTCAGGGTGGCGTCAAAGTCACGCGGATTTCGGATGCCCCGGCCGCGGTCCAGAAGTGGAATTGGGGTAACGCCGAAGTGGTACCCGGTCAACTCGTCCCGGGTGAGCTCGTATGCGCCCTGTCCCACTTTTTCATCTAGCCAACGAAACACGTCTTCGCGGATGATCAGCTGTTCCTCGGGAGAGTACATGATCTATGTCTAGCAGCACCGGTCACGGTCTTGAACGGCCTAGACGGGTCGATCGACGTGCCCCAGTACTTCAATATCCTTGTGCGCTACCTGTTGGTGTTGCTCTGCACGGAGGGTATCGACGTGATTCGGGCGCATTGTTCTGCAGCAATCCTGTCAGGTTCGCCGGGATGTTCACGCAGACGAGCCCTGCGCCGCGATGCAGCCGACCCACACGCCGTCGCGAGCTCGGGTGATACCCACGAACAGTTCGCGGCGGTCGCGCTCGTCGCGTTCGATCTGCGAATCGGTCCATCCAGCTCCGATGACGCCGGGGAACATCAGGCGTTCGGCAATCCAAGGCAGCAGCACCTGCTTGAACTCGAGCCCCTTGGCGCGCTTGATCGTGCCGACCTTCACGGCATCCGTCTGGCTACCGTCATATTTCGTGAGTTCGACAACGGGAATTCCCGCGGTGCGCAGAAGCATCAAAGTGTCACTCACCTGTCGAGTGGTGAAGCAGAGCACCCCCACGTCACCCCAGCCCACACTCACGCTCTGCGTGGCCCGGCGGACATGCTGCACCAGTTTGCCGTCGTGCTCGGTTCGGGTGCGCGCCCGGTCGAAGAGGGGACGTTCGCCGTGTCGCGGCGATGTGATCGCGGCGGCGCTGGCTGCGGTGCCTTCGATGTCGACGTAGCTGGCACCGTCGACGACGCGGACCGCCAGGGCGAGGACCTCGGCAGTGTTGCGGTAGTTCACGTCCATGACGACTCCGCGGCCGGCGACAGAGAGGCCGGCCTCGGCGAGGGTGTAGCCGCCGGGGTAGATGGTCTGTTGGCCGTCGCCGATCAGGGTGAAGGCGTCCGCACCGTCACCGGCCACGGAAGCGAGCATGCGGATCATGGCGCACGACAGGTCCTGCGCCTCATCGACAATGACGGCGGTGTACCCGACCATCGGCTTGGCGCGCAGAGCCGCTTCGGCGAGCAGGATCAGGTCAGCGTCGTCGTGCACTTCGCGAGTGCGCAGCAGCGATTCGTAGCACTGGTAGAGCTCCCAGACCGAGCGGCGCTGGTCGAGCGTGAGGCGGCGGCGCCGGCCGATGCGGGCACAGTCGGCGTACTCGTCGAAGGTGGTGAGACCGCGGCCCTTGATCACATTGTCGAGCTCCTCCCGCCAGTAACGGGAGTTCGTGTCGATTTTCGTCAGCGGGCCACAGGTCTGCTTGTAGGCCTCCTCGAATGACTGACCGGCCAGCTTGCGGTTGACGCGCACGTCGATGCCGCGCTCGTCGAGCACCTTGCGGGCGAATTGGTGCACGCCGCTGAACTCCACGCGACCCGCGACATCCGGGGCCATGCGGCCGAGCAGGTTGCTCAGAACATCGGGCAGAGTGCGCACGTATGTGGTCACGAGCACGCGGGCGTCCGCCTTGGAGCGTGCCAGGTACGCGGCACGGTGCAGCCCCACGACAGTCTTGCCGGTGCCGGCGGCCCCGCGGATGCGAGAGGGCCCGTTGAAACTACGGCGCACCAACTTGGCCTGGTCGGGATGCAGGAACGTCATCCACTCCTCCATCGGAGGGGCAAGGAGTCCCTCGAGGATCGCGGCCTCGATGTCGCTTTCGCTCGGGAGATGGTCCAGATCGAGAACTGGTTCCGGGCCGATGATCGGTTCGGGCAGGGTCACATCGACCGGTGCCGGCGCGCCGATCAAGGGAAAGCACGTGATCGCGGCGGCCAACACCTGCTCGACGGCGGACGCGGTCAGTCGCTGCCCTCGGCGTGCGATGTGGCGCACGATGTCACCTTCACCGACAATCTCGACTCCGCCGACCGACGCGCTGACGCCTTTGTGCCCGGCGAAAACGACCACAGGTCGCACCTCGCCCGGGGCGAGGCCGATCTCAGCCAGAGCCGCTTCCGTCTTCCAGGCGAGATCGGCCAGACCGTCGAACTCGTCGGTGACATCGGCTTGACCTCGAAATACCCGGCCCGCGGCGATGATCGGGTCCTTCCATGCCTTGGTGTCCACGATGAACAGGCCGCCCGGCCCGACGACGACCATGTCGACCTGAGCACGACGGCTGCCAGGCCACTGACGATCGGGCAGGAAGTGGTAGCCAGCCGCGGCGAGGGGGGCGAGAACGTGGGCGATGCGTTTTTCGCTGTCGGCGGCGGCGAAGTAGTTGGCGGCCTTGGCCCGTGAGGATTCAGCGGCGAGCGCGTGCGCTTCTGAGAGCGCCAGTTGCCGCGTCGCTTCGCTCCATGCCGATCCGCCTGCCGACATCCGCTCCCCCAAGCCTAGATACAGGCTGAGCTTATCGGCATGTTCGTGATCGGGGCGCACCCTCGCGGTGGGGAGGAGAAGGGGCGGCCGCTGCACCGCAAACTGACCACGCGCACACGGCGGCCGCCGATGCTCTGGTCGAGAGCGGAGTCGTCGAGAAGGTGCTAATCAACCTCTCGTGGAGTGACTTGTGGCTCGGCGCCGGTGGTGTGTCGGCCCCGAGTCCCGACGATCGCCTACGGCAGGTCGACGATCTCCTTGCCGAGCGGCAGGAGAGCGACCGGGATGAGTTTGAAGTTGGCGATTCCCATCGGGATGCCGATGATCGTGATGCAGAGCGCGATGCCGGTGGTGAGGTGGGTCAGGGCGATCCACCAGCCGACCAGCACCACCCAGAGCACGTTGCCGAGGAATGACCCGAGACCCGCGTTCGGCGTGGAGACGACGGTCTTGCCGAACGGCCAGAGCGCGTAGACGCCGATGCGGGCGGCGGCGATTCCCCAGGGGATGGTGATGATGAGCACGAACATGATGAGCGCGGCCAGCATGTAGCCGAGGAACAGCCAGAAGCCCGAGAGCACGAACCAGATGATGTTCAGGAGAGTCCTCATGATGGTATTCAGTCTCTCAGGTCGCGCGCACGGTGTGCCGGCGAGCTCGGTTGATTCGGGCTTGCAGCGTGCTGGCGTGCCGCTGGGCAGGATGGGACCCGACGTGCGGCTTCACGGGCCAGATTACGTTGAGGAGAGACTCGATGATGAGTTCCGGCCTCTTAGGTTCAGCGGCTTGAGTGCGGGGCAACGGCCGGCTGTGCGTGCTGAAAGCTGGCGAGAATGAACCTGAGCCGACTGTCGTGGGTGTGGCAGACATTCGTGCGTCAGTGCCCGACCTGGTCGCCAGTCAGGTGATCGTTTCGGCGCTTGTCTGGGCGGGGGGGGCCTCAGGTGCCTTGACACCGCTTGCGAGGGAGTCCAACGTCTAGTTGGGGAACGCGATGATCGCGCCAGGCGGCGCCAGAGCAAGGAAGTTCTTCACCACTGGATGGAAGGCAATCTCGATGAAGACACACTCGAGTCTTGACATAGCGGGGCGGGGACGACGCCGAATCGTCCGGGGAACAATTGGGGGAGGAACTGCCCTCATCCTTTTGGCTTCCCTCACTGGATGTAGCGGTGGCACTGCGCGAACGGGTAGCCAATTACTCGAGTACGTCGCAAGCGGCCTGGGACGCTCTGCGCCAGAGGTAGAGCAACTCGCCAAGGCGCGTTCGACCGCTGCGGTATCCAGCGATGATCTGTTGCGGAGTTGGGCTGAGTGGGTGAAGGAACCGAGTAACGCTCGAGACAACGCCCTTGCCGTGTCGTGCCAGACGGCGATTGACCTGTCCACCGCAGGGAAGCCGCCCGACGACGAATCCCTCGTTACCCTTCTCAACAACATTGCTTCACTCTCGCCAGAAGTTGGCGGTCTGCTGCAGGTGAAGGGGCTAAACGAAGCTGCCGCGGAGGAGCTTGCAGGGAAACGGAATGCCGTGCAGTTTTACGTTCAATTGGAACGCTTTAAGGATGCTGTCTGCGTGGTCGAATGACGCCGAATCAGTGCGTTTGCAGGGAGTGAGCGGCGGTTATATGAACGGTTTACCGGTCGGGCTGCGGAGTGGTGGTGTCGGTCCACTGGGTGAGGGCGACGATGAAGCCGTGGATCAGGCGTTCGAAGCTCCGGTTGATGTCTGCGCTCATGGCGAAGGACCCCGCGGTTTCGAAGGAGATGAACCCGTGCAGGGTGGAGCGGAAGGCGCGGATCGCGTCGATGGCGTCGTCGCCCTCGAGGTGGTACGCGGTGAGTACATCGGTGATCAGCTGAATGACCGCGAGCGACACGGCTTCGTCATCGAGGTCGCCCGGGGCGGGCATCCGGTTGGCGGCCTCATACCGGGCGGGGTGCTGCAGCGCCCACTGGCGATACGCCCGGGACATGGCGGAAATGGCGTCGGGACCGGAGCGACCGACGGATGCCCGCGCGAGCACCTCGCCCATGTCGCGTTTGGCGTGCACGGCGATGTCGCGGTGGAGGCCGGCCATCGAATCGATGTGCTTGTAGAGCGACGGCTGCCGAACGCCGAGACGGGTGGCCAGTGCGGCGAGGGTGAGCGAGTTGAGACCGACTTCATCGGCCATCACGGCCGCCTCTTCCGCAACCCGGTCGCGGGTGAGCCCGACCCTAGGCACGGGTACGTGCTCCAGTCCTGGCGCTGAGGCGTCGTCGAGCGAAAGCGGATGCTGTTTCCATGGGGCTAAGGATGACTTTCTTTCTGGCTAGTGTCAATAGCCAACCCCGCGTGCTGGCGACGTGGTCCTGATCGGCCTGGGTGAAGCATCCACTTTTCTAATCTGGCTATTGACACTAGCCAAAAGGGGATGCATAGTAGCTGCATGACCTCCTCCACTGCAGCTTCTGTCTCGTCGACTCAGTACCTCGCCCGCCCCGAGGGGCGCATCGCCTATGACCTCCAGGGCGCCGGACCACTTCTCGTACTCGTGCCCGGCATGGGTGAGTTGCGGTCCTCCTATCGCTTCCTGACCCCGGCGCTCGTCGGCGCCGGCTACACGGTGGTCACCACCGACCTCCGTGGGCACGGCGACAGCGACACCACCTTCTCCGGCTACGGAGACATCGAAACCGCGAGCGACATCCAGGCCCTGATCGCACAGCTCGGCCGGCCGGCGGTGATCGTCGGTAACTCCCTGGCCGCCGGGGCCGCCGTGATCGTCGCCGCGGAGCATCCCGCCCAGGTCGACGGTCTGGTCCTGGTCGGCCCCTTCGTGCGGAACCCGCCGACGAACGTGTTCACTCGCGGGCTGTTCCGCGTGATGATGGCCCCGCTCTGGATCGCGCCCATGTGGAAGAGCTATATGCCCACCCTCTACGCCGGCCGGAAGCCCGACGATTTCGTGGAGTATCGCACGGCGGTCATCGCCAGCCTGACGCGCAAGCCGTACGGCAAGGCCTTCTCACTCACCACCCAGCAGACCACCCACGACCCCGCCGAGGCGAAGCTCAGCGCGGTGACCGCCCCCACGCTCGTCATCATGGGCGACAAGGACCCCGACTTCAAGGACCCCGCCACTGAGGCCCGTTTCGTAGCGGATGCCCTCCACGGCTCGGTCGTGATGGTCGCCGAGGCCGGCCACTACCCTCAGGCCCAGCAGCCGGACATCACCGCGGCGGCCATTCTCGGATTCGTGAAGACCCTGGCCCGCGCCTAGGCCGGGCTCTCTCCGGTGGACTCGCTGGCGCGGTGCCCGTAGGCGCCGGAGGTGAGGACGCGGTAAGAGTCGGCGTGGGAGCCGCTCATCTCACCTCCATTGTGCCGGGAGTCACTGGCGAAGGCCATGACCCGTGGCTAGCTGACGAGCGACTCCTTGCGCGTGAAACCCGAGAAGGGTCGCATGTAGGTCGAGCCGAAGCCGTCGAGGATTTCCTTCGCCGCGGCATCCGGTGTGCCGAACACGACGAAGCCCGTGATGTCGACGCCGTCGAGGAAGCGCTCGGCGAACTGGGGGAAGACCGTCGTGACGTGGCTGACGACAGCCGCTGAGTCTCGATACATTTCAAGAATGTGCACCAGGGTCTCGTCGTCGTTGACGCTGTAGTCGTAGATGAGCGAGCCCTCTTCGGCCTTCGTCGCTGCCACGAGCGGCTCGATTGCTTCGGTGAAGTCCTGGAACTTGCCCGGCTTCACGTCGCAGGTCACTAGCCAGTAGATTTCTTCGCGCATGGTCGTTGCCTCTCTCGATGCCTCACTCGGTGGATCCGCTGCGGTCTGGGCGCCAGAACAACCCGTCACGCCTCGGTCCGAACTATCGAGACCGATGCTAGAGCGCACGAACAGCCGGTCGCGGAGAGTGTCGAGTATCTGAACACCCGGGCCGATGCTCCGCACGACGCGGCGCTCGTGGACTTGCCGGGCGTGCGTGGTGTGGGTCGGGTGCGTTCGCGGTGGCGTCGGGGGATGCCCGTGGCCACGCCGTTGAAGGCTCGTTGCTCGCGGGCTATGGTCGGAGAACCCGAGGCGAGGACGCCGCGGGTTCGGCACGAAGGTGGAGGGAACAAGCGATGACGAATCACACGTACCGCGTCACGGAGATTGTCGGGACGTCGCCGGACGGAACGGATGCGGCCATCCGCAGCGGACTCGAGCGCGCGACCCGTACGCTGCGCAACGTGGACTGGTTCGAGGTGGTGGGCACCCGCGGGCATGTGGAGGACGGCGTGATCCACCACTTCCAGGTGACGCTCAAGGTCGGCTTCCGGCTGGACGACGCCGATGAGGTGGCCGATTCATGACCAAGTACCTCATCTCGTTCCCGAGCAGCGCGATGGTGGTCACCGACGAGGAGTTCCCGGTCGCTGTCGTCGACTCCCATGCCGTGGTCGCTGAGGCGAAGGCGGCCGGCGTCTGGGTCTTCGGCGGGGGGATCGACGAGGGCGTCGCTCCGGTGCTCGTTGCCGCCGATGGGTCGGTGAGCGCTGAGCTCTATCCGGGCTCCGACCTCACGGGCGGGTTCACCGTGCTGGAGCTGCCGACCCGGGAGGACGCGGTCGAGTGGGCGCGGAGGATCGCGGTGGCCTGCCGGTGCGCGCAGGAGCTCCGCGCGTTCGGGTACGACCCGGAGAGCTAGGGGCGCAGGGCGAGGCCGGCGGGAGTGGTCGCATCCGCCGGGCGTCGAGACCCAGCTGTCGGCCGGCATCCGCTCGCGGCGGTAACGTGTGTTACCTTGTAGTTGGCATAACAAGCAACCGGGTGTGACACGGTACAGGACGCGAGGCGGGACCATGGCGATCGAGGGCGAGGCGATTCCGTCTCAACTGCGCAAGGGCGTGGTCGAGCTCGCCGTGCTCGCCCTGCTGCACCGGGGCGAGGCCTACGGCGCCGAGATCGTCGACCGGCTCGTCCAGTACCCGGGCCTCGCCATCAGCGCCGGCACCGCGTACCCGCTGCTGAATCGGCTGAAGAAGACCGGCCTGATCACCTCGGAGTGGCAGGAATCGCCCGTCGGCCCGCCGCGCAAGTACTACCGGCTGTCGCCCGCGGGCGAGCGGGCCTTCGTCGCGATGACGAAGGTCTGGACCGCGATGAGCGCCGACATGACCGACCTCCTGGGAAAGGACGCGACCCATGCGTGACCACTCCGAAGCGCTGCCCGGCGACGGGCTCCCGCCCGCCGGGGCAACCGCGCTGGTCGACGCCTACTTCGACCACCTGGGCGCCGCCGCGGCGCGACTGCGCATCGACATCGACGCGGACTCCCTCGCCGAGCTGCTAGCCCACGTCGAGCATCGCCTCGACGGGACCGATCGCAGCGACGACGCGGTGCGCCGGGTGCTCGCCGAGCTGGGCGAGCCCGAGGAGCTCGCGGGCGCCTATGCGGCCGACGATCCCGACTCCGACTCCGATTCAAACTTCGACACCGACCATGGTGTCGACTCCGGCATCGACCACGACGGGGGCACGGATGCCGCCGCTCGCGACCCCCGGGACCTCACCACCGGGGGACTGCCGCGCACCCACCGGGCGGGCCGGTTCCTCGGCGTCCCCTACGACAC
>NZ_JASJVF010000071.1:0-13939 GCF_035019805.1 Cryobacterium sp. 10I1 | reverse complement strand
AGGTTCCGGAGGCCCGCGAACCTCGATCTGCGACACCTCACGCGGTGCCGGCGGTCGCGTTGTCAGCGGCTGCGGCGTCAGCGGCCGAGGGCGCGGAGCGCGTCCTGAACGTCGTCGGCATCGTTCCAGAGGTGGAAGGCCACGCGAGCGCGGCCCGCCCGACCGGATGCCGTGAGTCCGGCCGCCGTGAGGCGCGCGAGGTCGGTGCCCGCGGCATCCGCCCACGTCACGGTGGCCTGGCCGGTCTGTTCGGTCGGGTCGATGCCGAGTCCGGCGCGGAAGGCGTCGGCGAGGCCCACGTCGTACCGTCGCACCTCGGCCAGGTCGAGTGTGCCGAAGAACTCGAGGGCGGGTTCCGCACCGACCCAGGTTTGCCACGCCGGCGACACGTCGAAACGACGGGCGTCGGCCGCGAGCCGCATTCCCGGCCCGTAACAGGAGCCCCAGACGTCCTCGCCGGCGTACCAGCCGGCCTGGGCCGGGCGCACGACGGAGCCGAACCCCTCGGCAATCGTGAGGAAAGCCACGCCGCGCGGCGCGCACAACCACTTGTACGCGTGGCAGATCGTGGCGTCGAAGACCGAGGCGTCCACAGGCATCCACCCGGCTGCCTGTGAGGTGTCGCACAGGGTGAAGGTCCCGTGACGGCGCGCAGCGGCGATGATCGCCGTCGTCTCGGCGACAGTGCCCGTCGCGGACTGGACGAGTGACCAGGAGACCAACCAGGTGTTACCCGTGATGCTCTCGGCCAGGTGCGCGAGCGGAACGTGTCGCACAGTGACGCCGCGGTGGGCCTGGTTCAGGAACGGGAAGACCATCGAGCTGAAGTCGCCGTGGACGCAGAGCACCTCCGCCCCGTCCGGAACGCTCGCGGCCACGAGGCCCGCGAGCACGGAAGCCTGGGAACCGATTGCCACCCGGCGCACCGGTACCATCACGAGCCGCGCGTAGACGGCACGCACCCGTTCGACGAGCGCGGCGTACCCTGCGGCCGAGGCAGAGCCGCTCGCCCAGGCGTCGAGGTCTGCGCGAAGGGCCGCGACCGTTCCGGCCGTCGGCAGCCCGAGCGTGCAGGCGGCGAGGTACCCGCGCCCGCCGGGGAACTGCGCCCGGGCTGCGGGGATGCCCAGTGGCGGACCGTCGATTCGCGAGCGGGTCGTGTCGGGGGAGGCTGGGCTGGTCATTCCTCCAGCATCCGCCGCTCGCACTCATTCGACAATCGCCAGTGAGTGATAGAAACCATAACCCAGCGTTATCCTTGAGGATGCCTCTCGCCGATTCCGCCCTCGACTCCCATTCGCTGCGCATCGTTCAGGCTCTCGCCGAGCACGGTTCGATCACGGCAGCGGCCCGCGCCCTCGGCTACAGCCAGCCCGCGGTCAGCCAGCAACTCAAGCGCCTCGAGCTGCGGGTGGGACTCGCCCTGGTGGAGCGGGTCGGCCGGGGTGTGCGTCTCACCGAGGCCGGCCGGTTGCTCGCCCGGCACGCCCGTACCGTGACTGGAGCCCTCAACGCCGCCGCAGGTGACCTCGCCGAACTCCAGGGTCTCCGGGCCGGCCGGGTGCGGGTTGCGGCCTTTCCCTCTGCGTCCGCGACGATCGTGCCGCGCCTGCTCGCCGACCTGGGGAGGCGGCATCCGGGGCTGTCGATCACCTATGTCGAAGCCGAACCACCCGAGGCCGTCGCCCTCGTGCGCGAGAACCGCGTCGACCTCGCGATCACGTTCAGCTACCCCGGCGACCTCGTCGACCCGCACCGGGACAGTGCGGAGGGGCTCTCGGTCACGACGCTCGGACGGGACGAGGTGCTGCTCGTGGTTCCGGCCGGCCACCGGTTCGGCGATGCGGAGTCGATCGACCTCGGCGATCTCGCGGGCGAGCGCTGGATCGGCGGCTGCCCGCGCTGCCGCGGGCACCTGCTCGAGCTCTGCGAACGGCGCGGGTTCGTTCCGGACATCTCCTACGAGACCGACAATGTCGCCGCGGTCTTCGGCATGGTCGGCGCCGGCATCGGCGTCGCCGTGCTGCCGACGCTCGCGATCGACTCCGTCGGCGCTCGGTCGGGAGTGCTGATCCGTCCGACCCGGCCGGGAGAGTATCGCACGCTCCATGCCGTCACCGCTGACGGGGCCATTGGCGTGCCGGCGCTGGGGGAGACCCTCCGCGCACTCGCATCGCTCACCGTATCCGCCCGATAGTGCCCCGCACGCACGCAGGCACGCACCTGTCCCCGCGTGCACCCACCGCGTGATCGACGCGCCAAGTAGACTCGATACCGATGTCTGAGACCACTGTGTACCCATTTTCCACCGCGACCGGCACGGATGTTCGCGTACGGTTCTGCCCCTCACCGACCGGAACCCCGCACGTGGGTCTCGTTCGCACGGCCATGTTCAACTGGGCCTACGCGCGGCACACCGGCGGCACCTTCATCTTCCGGATCGAGGACACCGACCCCGCCCGCGACAGCGAGGAAAGCTACCTGCAGCTCAAGGACGCGCTGCGCTGGCTGAAGCTCGACTGGGACGAGGGCGTCGACGCCGGGGGACCGCACGGGCCGTACCGCCAGTCCGAGCGCTACGACATCTACCGGGACGTCGTCGAGCAGCTCAAGGCCTCTGGCCACATTTACGAGAGCTTCGCGACCGGCGAGGAGATCGAGGCGCGCAACGTCTCCCTCGGCCGCGACCCCAAGCAGGGCTACGACAACTTCGAGCGCGACCTCACCGAGGAGCAGCGCGCCGCCTACCGTGCCGAGGGCCGCGCCCCCGCGCTGCGGCTCAAGGTTCCGGACACCGACATCAGCTTCGACGACCTCGTCCGCGGCGAGATCACCTTCCCGGCCGGCTCGTTCAGCGACTTCGTCGTGGTGCGCCCCAACGGGCATCCGCTCTACCCCTTCGTCAACCCGGTCGACGACGCGTTGATGGGCGTCACCCACGTGCTGCGCGGCGAGGACCTGCTGTCCTCGACGCCCCGCCAGATCGCGCTGTACCACGCGCTGATCGAGATCGGCCTGACGACCTTCGTGCCGCGCTTCGGCCACCTGCCCTACGTGATGGGCGACAAGAACAAGAAGCTCTCCAAGCGCGACCCCGAGTCGAACCTGTTCCTGCACCGCGAGCGCGGCTTCATCCCCGAGGGGCTGCTCAACTACCTCTCACTGCTCGGCTGGTCACTCTCCAAGGACCAGGACGTCTTCAGCGTCGACGAGCTCGTCGCCGCCTTCGACGTGGAGAACGTCAACCCGAACCCGGCGCGCTTCGACCTCAAGAAGGCCGAGTCGATCAACGGTGACCACATCCGCCTGCTCGAGTCAGCTGACTTCGCCGCGCGTATCGTGCCCTACCTCGTCTCCGCCGGAGTCGTCGACCTGCCGCTGGGCGACGCCCGCCAGGCCGTGCTCACGGCCGCGGCGCCGCTGATCCAGGAGCGCATCGCGCTGCTCGGCGAGGCGCCGGGCATGCTCGGGTTCCTGTTCGTCACGAGCGACGCGCTCGTGCACGAGGCGGATGCCCTCGCGAGCCTCCCGAAGAATGCCGCCGAGATCCTCGCGGCGTCCGTCACGACCCTCGAGAGCATTCCCGAGGCCGAGTGGACCCACGACCGGGTGCACGAGGCGCTCACCGCTGCGCTCATCGAGGGGCTCGGGCTCAAGCCGCGGGTCGCGTTCGGGCCGTTGCGCGTCGCGATCTCGGGCCGGAAGGTGTCGCCGCCGCTGTTCGAGTCGATGGAGATCCTCGGCCGAGGCGAGTCGCTCGCGCGGCTCGGAGTGCTCTCTGCGGTCGTGGCCGCTGACGCGGCGAGCTCGCCGGTGGTCGCGAGCTGACGGGCGTGAACCGATGATTCGGGGCTCGCAACCCGCCGATGTGGCGCTCAGTTTGGCCAGCATCCGCTCTGTGGGTTAGAGTTACGAGTCGGCCGATCTTCGGAGAGGCCAACGGCCAATGGGGTATGGTGTAATTGGCAACACGACTGATTCTGGTTCAGTTGTTCTTGGTTCGAGTCCAGGTACCCCAGCTTAAAACCCCTGAGTTTCCGCGGAAACCAGGGGTTCTTTTGTTTCCAGGCACAGGTTTTTTCGCCACAAGTGCCGCTGTGGGTGCCACAACCTCTCGCCAGTCTGGGCTCGGCGACACGCCGGACAATCGGTGCCCGGATCATTGTTCGTCGCGCCCATAGGATCATGTCGATGACGACACGCTCCGGCCCGCTGCGGCCCGCACTTGTGGCACGACGAGCAGTCCTCGGCGGGATGATCGGTGTGCTCGCGCTTCTGGCCCTTTCGGGATGCGCGTGGCCGCAGTCATCTGCAGGGGGCAGCGGGGCGCCCGGTGCTCCCGATCTACACGGTTCTCTGGTCGTCGACACGGAACCGTTCAGCCAGCTCACGCCAGGACAGTGCACGGACATCTCCGCGAATACAGTCGTCTACGACACGGTCGACATCCTTGACTGCGGTTCCCCGCACGGCAGCGAGGTGTACAACACGTTCACCTTCCCTGCCGGCGACTACCCGTCGACGGCTCAGCTGAATTCGGTCGGTGAATCTCGCTGCGGTGCAGCTTTCGATTCCGGCGTGCCCAGCTGGCTGACGTACATCTGGTTCAATCCGACGGAGGAGGAGTGGGCCGTCGGAGACCGGTTTGTCGCCTGTCTCGCGATCGATGCGAACGATCGCGCGCTCTCGGCGCCGCTGGCCACGCTCGCGAGCCAGGGGCCTTTCAGCCGCTTCGATCTGGGCGCTCTCACACCGGCACTGGGCGTGGTCCTCACCGCGACCGCGGGAATCGTGTTCGTGTCGTTCCTCGCGGGCTACCTCCTCCTTGCTGCGTCGCTCGCGACACTGTTCCGCAAGACGGGAATACCCTCCTGGAAGGCGTGGGTTCCCTTCCTGCAGACGTGGACGCTGCTGCGGCTCGGCGGTCAGAGCGGCAATTGGGTGTGGCTGGGGCTTGTGCCCGGCGGCAATGTGGTTTCCTCCGTGTTCGTCTACATCGGCATGTACCGCATTGGGATCGCGTTCCGAAAAGACTCCGGGATGCTCGTGCTCGGCATGTTCCTGCCGTTCGTCTGGGCGATCATCCTTGGCGGCCGTGACGAGCAGTACGCGCCGGAGCTGCTCGCGATGCACGGCTACCCGCCTCCCCTCGAAGGCTATGGCTCGGCCTCTCGACCGGCCCAGTTCTAGCCCCTGGGCATCCCTGCAGACCCGTTTCCTGCGGCCAGAGCGCCAGACCACGGGATAGCGGTCGAATACAGCCTCCCGGCAGGGTCGCGTGTCAATGGGCCTTGGGGTGGCTCTTCTTCGTGGGCTTTGTGGCCGGCTTCGTGAGATGCACCGCTGCGGCGACTGCGGTCCAGAGGTCCTTGTAGGCGCGGGCGGCAGTCGTGTTCGGGGCGAAGGCTGCGACCGGGGCTCGTTCGGCACCCATCCGTTCGACCACGACGGTCGCGGGCACGCTGATCGCAAGCACCTCCGGTCGGGCGCCGTGCAATGATTCGGCTGCGACTCGGTGCCCGGTCTTGCGCCGATCGACCATCGTAAGGAACGCCAGGATGGGTGTGGACTTCGCGGACTCCGTGACGATCGAGACCACCTGGTCGAGCGACCGCAGGGAGAGCGGGGACGGAATCAGCGGAACGACCACGACATCGGCTGCGCGGAGGGCGTTCTCTGCGACGAGGGACGATCCCGGAGGGCAGTCGAGCACGACGACGTCATATTCTCTGGCGACCGACTCGAGTATGCGCCCGAGACGATGTGTCGATTTCTTCGCGGCGTCGAGCACGAGGTCGAGGTCACGGTAGCTGTCATCGGCGGGCAGCACGTCGAGTCGCTCGTATGCCGTGGCCCGAACGGATGCCGTTGCATCTGTCCTGCCCGTGACGAGCGAGTTCACGCCGCCCTTGACCTTGGGCTTGACGTTGAGAACGAAGGTCGCGGCTCCCTGCGGGTCGAGGTCCCAGAGCAGAACACGCGAGTTCCGGGATGCTTCCCATGCGAGGTTCACGGCCGTCGTTGTCTTGCCGACCCCACCCTTGGTGCTGTAGACCGCGATGACCTTCATTCTCCGATAGTACGACGTTGCCATTCGTGCTGACGTGAGGAGGGACGGTGCTCTAGACGCCCGCCCTGCCCCGGGTCTATGCTCTTGCCCAGATCAGTTCTCAGCTCCCGCAACGTCGCGCCACTTGACCACCCCCGGAACAACTGAATTCTCGCGATGCCCGCTGTGTTCGGGCGTCCTCCGCTCGCGCTTCGAGTCTGCACACTCGTCGTTCCGCGCCCGGAGCCGAAACGTCCGCAGCACTGCGGACGGACGCACGAAGCCAGGACTGCAGGCCAGCGCTGCTCCTGAACACAAAGTGGGACACGATGACCGACATCGGAACCGGATTCCTCAACGGGATCGAAGCTTTCGCCAATTCACGCCTCGGCGCCATGAGCGGCACGTCCTTCAAGGACACGGTGCCGTTCCTCGAGTCGATCGTCACCTTCGGCGCCGTCGGCGACGTCAAGCCGACCTTCGAGAAGCTCAAGGCCGACATCAAGGCCGCCGTCGCCCTGGTGGAACCGATTGCCGAGAAGATCAAGAAGCAGACCGAGCTCATCGCCAAGATGGTGAAGGAGTCGGCAGATGACATCGACAAGGACGACTTCAACGTCGATACCGCCGCGAGGGTCGCTGTGCGCATCGGCATGGCCCTCGCCGCGATGGACGAGGCGTTCAACATCGTCGCCAAGGAGCTGGCCAAGAAGGCGGACGGCACCGTCGACGAGACCATCCGTTCCGGCCTGATGGATCTCTGGAACCCGTGGGCGCAACCGTTCAAGAATCTCGGCGCCGGTTCCGGCAAGCTTCTGAACAGCTTCGGGAAGAACGTGCTCGGCGTCGATGACCTGGTGAAGAAGCTCGGCGACAACCTCGCCCTCGACCGCACCGACGGAAAGTTCCTCCTGGCTGCCACATTCCTCCGCTCCGGCCAGGTGAAGCTGGGCGCGATGACGCTCGACCAGGTCACGTTCGAGGCGTTCCTGCAGTTCAGCGACCGCGAGATCGCGAACCCGACGGCCGAGGAGAAGACCAGCCTGCTGGAGCGCGACGGCAAGTGGTTCATCGGCGATGTGGCGATCCTCGGTCTGCGCTTCCGCACGATCCTGCAGCCCGGCCTCACGAGCGACCCCCTGCTGGCGAAGGTCATGCCGGGCTCCGAAGACCCGAAGGCCACGACCCTCACGACGGTCTCGCTCGACACCGGACAGGGGTTCTACATCGGTGACGGCCGCGGTAATGAGAAGGCGGTTCTGCCCACGCGTTTCTCGTTCCCGGGGGTCGAACTGCGCGAGGTGGCGTTCGGGCTCGTGCGCAACCCGGCTCGGGAGGTCACCGGATTCGAACTCACCACGTCGATCGCCGCGAAGCTGGGGGATGTCATCGGGCTGCAGGTCGTCGGCTCCGGTTTCGTGGTGACACCCGAGGGTGAGGCCGAGCAGCAGGCCGTCTTCAACCTCCCCGTCTCGCCTCGCTGGCCGGATGCGATCGGCTTGCGAGTGAAGGCAGGCCCCGTCACGGGAGGCGGGTTCATCCAACGCGTCGAGCGCACCTACAAGGTCGGCGGGCAGGACGTGAAGCGGGTCGAGTTCGGCGGGGTCGTCCAGCTTCAGATCCTCAAGTTCGGCCTGTCGGCCATAGTCATCCTCTCGCCGGACCCGTTCTCCATCGTGCTCGTCATCGGCGTGCGTTTCCCCGTGGCGATCGACCTCAGCATGGGATTCACTCTGAACGGCATCGGTGGCATCCTGGCGCTCAACCGCGGTCTCGACCTCGAAGAGCTCCGCTCCGGGATGAAGGAGCACATCCTCGACAAGATGTTGTTCCCCGACAACCCCGTCGCCGAGGCGCCCAAGCTGCTCGAGAAGGTGGCGCACGTGTTCCCGCCGAAGGACGGCGGCTTCGTCTTCGGCCCGATCGTCGAACTCGGCTGGGGTTCGCAGGCGAAGTTCGTGGAGATGAAGCTCGGCGTGGTGCTCGCGCTTCCCGATCCGATGATCGTCATTCTCGGCTCCCTGCGGGTGCGAGTGCCGACAAAGGAGGCGCCGATCACCGACATCCGCGCCGACGTCTTCGTGGCGATCACCCCCGACTACCTGCTGCTGTTCGCGAGCATGCGCGACTCCACCGTGGCCGGCATCAAGATCTCGGGTGACCTCGGCCTCTACATCCAGTGGTCGGGCAACGGAGCGTTCGAGTTCTCGGTCGGCGGCTTTCACCCCGAGTACGAGAAGCTGACGGGCGGCAAGCCGAAGCTCGGTGACATGGACAGGGTCACCATCGACCTTTCGCCGTCCAAGGCGATCAGTTTTGTCATCAAGGCGTATTTCGCCATCACGGCGGGCTCGGTCATGCTCGGCGTCGATGGGCGCCTCAACGCCGACTTCTCCGTCATCGTGGCGAAGGCCTGGCTCACGCTCGACATGATCTTCATCTGGGCGCCGCGCTTCGCCTTCAAGATCACCATCGAGGTGGGCGTCGAGGTTGAGCTGCTCGGCTTCACGCTCTGCTCCATCGTCTTCCGCGGCTCGCTCGAGGGGACCAAACCGTTCCGCCTGGCTGGGCACATCAAGGTCGACGTCTGGTTCCTCCCCACCTTCGATGAGGATCTCGGTCCCGTCGAGTGGGGTGAGAAGCCGCCGCCGCTCATCGCCACGGTCGATGCCCTCCAGATCGCCGCAGCGGCGATGAACGAGCCCGACGCCTGGAAAGTACAGTTGCCCGACCACGCCGCGCAACTCGTCACCCTGGCCGAGGTCGACGACGTCGAGGGCCGAATCGGGCATCCGCTGGCCGGAGTCGAGGTGTCGCAGACCCAGGTGCCGTTGGGCGTCAAGATCGCGCGCATCGGCTCGGCATCGGTGAAGGCCGACATGGTGACCATCGGCACTCCGACGGCGACCCCAGACTCCGGGCTCGTCGGCGCCGTCAGCGAGCTCAGGACGGCATTCGCCCCCGGGCAGTTCTTCGCGCTCGAGGGCGAGTCCCTGCTCGCCCGCTCGGGCTTCGAGGACATGACCGGCGGATGCCGCATCGCCGCGGCGACCACCCCGAAGGTCGGAACCCCGACGTCGGCGACCGTGGCGTACCAGACCTACGTGCGCAATCCCGACGAGCCATCGGCGATGATCGAGTTCACGGGGACGTTCGCCACCATCGCGAACTCCTATGCCACGAAGACCAACGTGGGCAGGGCTGTGCGCGAGGTCGGCAATCCGTACACGCAGCCGGCTCCGCCGAACGCCGGTGTCACGGTCTCCGACAAGGGCTCGTCGAGGATCGCGGATGCCGCCACCGGTGCGGCGCTGCTCGCCGGCCTCGGAGAACTGAGCGCCACGCAGGCCGCGCTCGTGACAGCGGCAATCAACACCGAGAGCGCCGCAACTGCGACGCGCATGATCGTGAAGGGGTGACCTGATGGCCGACCTGGATGCCATCGCAGCGAGCGTCGTCGCGCCGCTCGACCGCACGGCCACTCATGTGGTGCGCGACGCCTTCGCCCTGGCGATCGCTCCTGAGGACGACTTCGATGAGAGCGCCGTTGCGATCGAGTCGCTCGAGTTCGCGTCGACGGTCGTCGGCGGCCTCTCCGCAGCGGCGAGCGCTCCGCCCCCCGGCAAGGTGCGTTCCAGCTCCGAGGTGAAGGTTCCCCTGACCGACAGCGCCGGGGGATCGGCATCCGCAGACCTCTCGGTGACCCTGTACGGTCCGGGCGACGTGCGCGGCATCGACCCGGCGCAGATCGTGCGGCGCTTCCCCGCCCCGGGCGTTCGCACAGCCGAGGAGACGGTGCTGGCCCACATCGAATTCGATCGCCCCGAGCTGCCGTGGGCGTTCAGCGCCGCACAGCAGGCTCCGGTCATGCGTCCCTGGCTTACTCTCGTCGTGCTCGAGCGTTCGACGGTCATGCGCGAGCCGGCGTCCAGGACACTGCTCCCCGTGTTCCAGGTGGCGCTCGCGCAATTGCCGACGCTCACTCGCGCCGACCTGTGGGCGCATGCCCAGGTACCGGCCACGACGACAGGGCAGGACCTCTCCGCCCGGTTCTCACCAGCGCACGCTCCCGTCAACCTGTCCCGGGTCATCTCACCGCGCATCCTGAAACAGGACACCGACTACATCGCGGCCCTCGTGCCGACGACCGACGTGGGCGTGCGCGGAGGTCTCGGCCTCGCGGGCGGCACCCTCGACCCGGCCTGGACCAGTTCCTCACCAGACCCGGTGCGACTCCCGGTCTACGACAGCTGGGAGTTCCGCACCGATCCCGACGGCGACTTCCGCTCGCTCGCGATCAAGCTGCAGGGGATCGCCGCACCCTACGAGGTCGGGCGCAAGTTCATCGACACGTCGCAGCCGGGCAAGCCACTGCGGGCCCTCGGTGCCGACGAGGTCGGGCGCAAGCAGGTGCTGCGTTGTGCCCTGTTCTCGCCGAGCGCGCCGTCAACTCCTGAGCAGCAGATCGCGGAGACGGCGGTCTGGCCCGCCGAAATGGTCGACGGCCTGCGCGCCGAACTCGATCTGCCTGCCGCCATCGAGGGCACGCAGGAGCAGACGGATGGCGTGCCCGACCTGCCCATCATCGGCCCGCGCATCTACGCCAAGCTGCATCGCGGGAGTGCCGTCATCGAGGGCTCCGACTGGTTCGCCGAGCTGAACCTCGCTCCGGTGAAGCGCATCGTGGGCGGGCTTGGAACCCGGGTGGTACAGAGGGACCAGGAGCGTCTGATGCAGTCGGCGTGGGCCCAGCTCGGGGAGGTGGAGGCGGCGAATCGCGCCATCCGCCTGGCACAGCTGGCAGAACTGCTCGCCACCAGGCTCCACGGCAGGATCAGTGAGCTGCAGGCCGGGCACCTGCTGCAGGTCGCCGCTCCTCTCGCCACCCGGATCTCGGTCGCTGCGGGCAGCACGCTGTTCGCCGATGTGGTCCTGAGCTCGACCCCGGTCGCAGCGACGACGAGCGCCTTTCGGCGGGTCACCCGCCCGGCCGGACCGATGATCAGGAGAACGGATGCCGCCTCCCGCGAACGCGCGGGCAACGTCGTGGGAACGGACGCGGGGCTCCGGGACTTCACCCGGGTATACGCGAACCCCGAGGGCATCGGGCGGCTCACGGCCGATGTCGTCGCCCACCTCGACCTGCAGCTCGTCAGTGCGGCGATCGGCGCTCCGATCGACACCATCGGCGGACTGTTGAAGGAGGCGAACGCACGCGTCGAGGGTACGGGCGGCTTCGCCACCTACCTCACCGAGCCGAGCCGCTGGAAGGCCGTCGACACCGGCTTCGACCTGCGCGCGGACCTCGCCACAAGGTGGAGCGAGCGGCTGCTGCGCTCGACATCCGTTCCCGCGATCGAGTCCATCCGTGCCCAGCGCATCGGCCCGCTCGCCGCCGAGCTCTCGCTCTCGAAGGCGACGATCGCCAGCCCGCTGCGCGAACGCCTGAAAGGTACGGCCGTGAAGCTGAACGACCGGGTGCTGGTCGACCTCGGCATCGTCGACGTGCACCCGGTCGACGTGCACCCCGTTGACGTGCACCCCGTTGACGTACACCCTGTCGACCTGCACCCGGTCGACGTGCACCCCGTTGACGTACACCCCGTTGACGTACACCCTGTCGACCTGCACCCGTTCGAGGTCGGCCCAATCGTCGCACCGTTGAACCCGCGCGCGCCGATCATCAGGAGATCACCCATCGGCGGCGCGGTGGGCCGCCTCCGGCAGGGCGGTGGCGCGGTGCGGGTTCCCCTCGGCGGCGGCGACTTCCGTCGCGTCCCGGTCGAAGGCCACGTGCTCATCGGCGGACGCGGCCTCAGGGTCATCGACGCGCAGCACCTCAAGAAACTCGGCGACATGAGGGACGTGGCCGAACTCGATGCCGGACTGGCCCAGTTCGCAGACCTGGCCGAGGTGAAGCTCACCCCCGCCCTTGATCGCATCAACGAGCTTCCGCTCGACGTGCTGCGCGCCGAGATGACGTCGCTCATCGATCCCGGGGCCCTGCTCACGATCGATGCCGTGCCGCACCGCGACGCCCTGGCCGTCGCATCCGCCGCCATCATCGGGGAGATCGATCCCCGGCACACCGTGCGCTCCTCCCTCGCCGGGAGACTTCACCTCAGCGTTGGCCTCGCGGATCGCTGGTTCGCCCAGCCGCGTATCGCACCGATCATGGCGGCGCCGCGTTTCGACCGGCCGATGTACCGCGCACTCGAGGAGTACGACCGTGAGTGGCTCGTCCCCGGGCTCGGCCTTCTGCCGGCAAGCGACTTCGTCACTGTACTCTCCACCAACAGTGAGTTCATGGCGGCGTTCTTCGTCGGCCTGAGCGACGAAATGGGCCGGGAGCTGCTCTGGCGGGGCTACCCGACCGACCAGCGCGGCACCTACTTCCACCGTTTCTGGAACCCGACAGCCGACGAGCTGGCGACACCCATCCACCTGTTCCCGGCGACGCCTCTCGCGGCGCAGATCTCCCTCGGCGGTGGCGACGGCCGTGCCGTGATCGTGGTCAAGAGCGAGCTTGTGCGGCGTTTCCCTGATCTCATCATCCAGGCGGTGAAGAACCAGGGCACTGTGCGCGATCCGGTTTTTGAGAAGGTCGGCTCTCCGCAGCAGACCGCCCCCGTGCTCTTCTCCGAGGTGCTCGATCCCGACATCGCGCTCGTGGGCGTCGACCTCTCCGTCGACGAGCTCGACGGGGAGCAGTGGTGGATCACCATCGCCGAGCATCCCAGCGCCACCCGATTCCAGCGGCCGGCCGACGCCCAGCTGCCGGCCGACCAGAAGCACCTCACCGACACAGCACCGCATTCCGCCGCCTATGCCGAGAAGCACCTGCACCGTCCGGTGCGGGTCGCATTCCAGGCGACGGACCTCATCGTGAGAGAGGCGTAGACCATGCCCGTCGAGACCCCAGCCGTCCTGGCCAGAGTTCGCGAGCGCATCGCCACCCTTGCCGAGAAGCGCCGAACGCTCATCCGGCGGCCGGCCGACCACGTTCGGCGCGGCGAGATCCTCGCGCTCGACGACGACCTGCGCGAGATCATCGGCGGGTTGCGGGACCGCCTCGACCCGTGTGATGCGTCTCCCGAGGTTCCGCTGGTGCTGCTACCCGTCCGCATCGAGAGCAAGCTGACTCCGGGCACTTCGACGCTTCGGGTGCGCATCTCGCCCGACGAGGCGCACATCGACAGCCTGCTGCGCTCGGTGACGGATGCCGAGGTCGCCGCCGGAGCGGCGTACTGGTCGGCCGTCTGGACCGACGTCGCCGATGCGGTCGCCTGGCCCGCACTCAGCGCGGCCGTGGGAGAACGCCGTGCCGGGTGGGTGGCCGAAGTCACGACGCCCACCAACCTCGCCACCCGAGGACAGGGCGCCCCGATCTTCCCTGCATCACCGGAGGAGGTGGCCCACGGCACCGTGGCCCGCTGCCTTCCCGACCAGTTCGTGGTGCGGGTGTTTCCGAACGGAGCAGCACCGATCACGGTGACCGGTTCGCCGGTGGCGACCGACGTGCCGCTCTCGCCGATCGCGTTCGGCGACGACGAGCTGAGCCAGGTAGCCGGCCTCACCGTGCCGGCCGGCTCGGAGTGGACAGTTGACTTCGAGGCGGCCAAGAAGGCGGGCCTGGGGGTGGAGGTGCAGCTGCCCGGCGGCACCACGCTCATCGACCGCATCGTGGTGGTCGGAACGCGCAACTCGGTCTCTGAGGAGGCCAACGCCGCCGACTTCGTCGACCTCCTCACCAGTCACCGGTTCAGCGACGGCGTCTCCCTGTTGGCCGCCGGAACCGCCACCAACAATGCGGATGCCGAACGCTCGCCCTATCGTCCGGCCGCGAGCGCCGGCGCCCCGCCAGTGGAATCGCGCACGCCGTCGCTGAAC
>NZ_JASJVF010000070.1:0-14114 GCF_035019805.1 Cryobacterium sp. 10I1 | reverse complement strand
GGTCCAGGTCGTCCAGGAGCCGGCAGCCCCGTGCAGCAGGACCGTCGCCGTGTCGCTGCCCGTGCGGCGGCCTGGCCAGCGTCGGAGGGAACGTCGGCAGCGGGACGATCTCGATTAATGTCTGGGTCCTGAGGGTGTTCGGTCATGAGGTGCTCCTTCCAAGCGATGCCAGCTTCGCGCCCGAACCTGAACGAATCCTCCGCCCAAGCTGAGAGCATTCAATGACGAAGCCGTGATGTTGCTTGGGGTGGCAGCCCAGCGACCGGGGTCGGCCGGATCGGCGCAGCAATCCTCGCCTGCGAACCGGTCCCGTGAGCCACCGACACGGGGGATGTCGTAGTTTGGAGTCATGCACGGCTCCCCCGAGACAGTTCCGACCGCGGCCATTCCGGGCGCCTGGCGCCGGACGGCCCGTGGTGCCGGCCTGCTGGGCGCCGACGGCACGATCGCCGCCACCATCTTCGCCGAGATGAGCGCGCTCGCCGTCCGCACCGGCGCGATCAATCTCGGACAGGGGTTCCCGGATGAGGACGGACCCATCGAGGTTCTCGACGCCGCCAGACAGGCCATCACGGACGGGGTCAACCAGTACCCGCCTGGCCGCGGCTTCCCCGTGCTTCTCGACGCGATCGCCCGCCACCAGCAGCGTTTCTACGGCCTCAGTGTCGACCAGGAGACCGAGGTCCTCGTGACCGCGGGGGCGACAGAGGCGCTCGCTGCGACGATCCTCGCCCTGATCGAGCCCGGCGACGAAGTCGTGACGTTCGAACCGTTCTATGACGCGTACGGCGGCCTCATCGCACTCGGCGGCGGCATCCATCGCACCGTGCGCCTGCGCACGCCGGACTTCCAGCCGGATCTCGACGAGCTCAGTGCGGTGATCACCGATCGCACCCGGCTCATACTCGTGAACAACCCGCACAATCCGACCGGGACCGTGTTCTCCCGCGAGACGCTCGAGTTCATCGTGCGGCTCGCCGAACAGCACAACGCGATCATCGTCACCGACGAGGTCTACGAACACCTCACTTTCGGTGTGCAGCACCTGCCCGTCGCGACGCTTCCGGGGGCTTTCGAGCGCACCGTGACGATCTCCTCCGGCGGGAAGACCTTCAACACGACCGGATGGAAGATCGGCTGGCTGACAGCACCCGCCGCGCTCGTGACGGCGATCCTCGCGGTCAAGCAGTTCCTGACCTACGTGAACGGTGCGCCGTTCCAGCCGGCGATCGCGAGGGGGCTCGATCTCCCGGACTCGTACTTCACGGGTATCGCGGCCTCGCTGCAGGGCAAGCGTGACGTCCTCGAGCGCGGCCTGGTCGCCGCGGGCTTCGCCGTGTCGCGCCCGAGCGGTTCGTATTTCATCGTGGCGGATGCCGCGCCGCTCGGATACGAGGACGGCGCTGACTTCTGTCGCGACCTTCCCGCCCTCGCCGGCGTGGTCGCCGTGCCGATCGGTGCGTTCTGCAGTCCGGAACACCGGCCGCAGTATGCCTCGCTCGTGCGCTTCGCCTTCTGCAAGAAGGTGGACCTGTTGGAGCAGGCTGCCGCACGGCTCGCTGCCCTGCGCCCGGCCGCCCGGTAGCGCGAGGCCGCCCGAACCGATTCGACGGAGATGCCGGGTTTTCGTAACCTGGGCGGCCGCAAACCGGCCCAGAAACTCAAAAAGTCCGTCGAATCGGTTCGGGCGAGTGTTACTCCGCGGCGGCGGCGGCGAGCGCCGGGTAGTCCGTGTAGCCGGCGGCCGTGCTGCCGTAGAGGGTCTGCGGGTCGAGGGCATTGAGCGGGAGGTCGTCGCGCCAGCGGTGCACGAGGTCGGGGTTGGCGATGACGGCGCGTCCCACGACGACGGCGTCTGCGACGTCATCGGCCAGGATGGCCATGGCCTCGGCCCGGGTCGTGACGGTGCCGAAGCCGGTGTTGATCAGGAGCGGTCCGCCGAAGCGGGTGCGCAGTCCCTGGATCAGGTCGCCGGTCGGGTCCTGGTGCAGCACGCTGAGGTAGGCGAGGCCGAGCGGGGCCAGCCCGTCGACCAGGGCGGTGTAGGTCGCGAGGGTCTCTGCGGCATCCGTCTCGAGCACGTCCTGGATGTTGTGCTCCGGTGAGATGCGGATCCCGACCCGGCCGGCGCCGATCGCGGCGGCAACAGCAGTCGCGACCTCGATCACGAAGCTGGCGCGGGGGGGGCGGTGCGCCGGCGAACCGCCGTGGGCATCCGTGCGCTGGTTCGAGGCCGGTGACAGGAACTCGTGCAGGAGGTAGCCGTTGGCACTGTGGATCTCGACGCCGTCGAGCCCTGCCGCGATGGCGTTCTGCGACGCGCGCACGAATTCCGCGACGATTCCGGGGAGTTCGGCCTCGGTCAGCGCGTGCGGAACGGGGTATGGCTTCTTGCCCTCCGGGGTGTGCGTCTCGCCCTCGATGGCGATCGCGCTCGGCGCGACGACGTCGAAGCCGCCGTTGACGAGGTCGTGCGAGACCCGGCCGGCGTGCATGACCTGGGCGACGATGAGGCCGCCGGCCTCATGCACGGCCGACGCGACGGAACGCCAGCCGTCGACCTGCTCGGCGGTGACGAGTCCGGGCTGGCCGGTGTAGCCCTGTCCGGCGTGGCTCGGGTAGACCCCCTCCGACACGATCAGGCCGAGGGATGCGCGCTGGCGATAGTGCTCGATGACCATCGGTCCGGGGATGCCGTCGAGGCCCGCCCTGGTGCGGGTCAGCGGCGCCATCACGAGTCGGTTCGGCAGGTGCAGGTCGCCGAGGGTCAGCGGGGAGAACAGGGTCACAGTCGCTCTTTTCGTAGTACGGAAGTTCCGCCGGGCGCGGCCGAACGGGCCGGCGCAGGGAAACGCAGGGTGCGCTGCAGACAACGGGCCCGGGCCCGGTCCTATTCCACACGCGGTCCACACCGTCGTCCGCCGCCGGGACGCCGACGCCGGGCCGGGCCGGGCTGCGAGCGGTCTCAGCCTGTCCCGACGCGGGCAAACCGATCGCCCCGCGGCGACGAATACCAGGCATGACCATCCTGGTGACACGAACTCCCGACCGCACGGCGGCGCCCGCCCCGGTGACGTCTCTCGTGCCGGCCGGGACGTCCAGGACGTCCGTGACGTCCGTGCCCGAAACTCGGCGGGATGAGTATTGCCCGTTCCCACTCTCGACAGACGCACGCGCCTTCGGCCTCACCACGAGTTCGATGCGCCTCGGCTCCGGCACGCTTGCGGTGCGTCACGGCCGCCGCACGGGCAGCGACACGGCGACGGTCCTGCTGCACGGGGCTGCCGGCTCCTGGACGACCTGGACCCCGCTCCTCTCGGCGGCGACGAACGGTGGCTCGGCGGGCTCGACGGGACGCGTTCCATCCGGCGCACTCGCCCTGACCGACCTGATCATTCCGGACCTACCCGGCTGGGGCGACAGCGAACCAGCGGATGCCTCCGGCCGGCACTCCACCCGGCCCGCCCCGGGCATCACGACCGTCGCGGCCGCGATCGCCGAAACCGTCCGTGCACTCGGCTACGAGCGCTGGCACGTCGTCGGGCACTCGCTCGGCGGTTTCCTCGCCCTCGAACTGGCCGCACTCGAACCTGCCGCAACCGTGTCGGTCTCCCTCGTCTCTGCGACGACGTTCTCGGTGGTGGACAGCGTGCGGCATCCGATCACCAGGTTCACCCTGCTGCCCGGGTACACGGCCCTGCTCGGCGTCATGCGCGCCCTCGCGGTCGCCGAGCCCGCCGGCCGCGGCCTCGTGCGCTGGCTCAACAGGGTGGGTGTGCTGCGCGGGCTCACCGCGCCGCTGTTCAGCCGGGTCGACGCCGTACCGGCGAGCGTGATCTCGGCCCTCGCGACGGAAGTCCGTCCGCGGGCCTTCGTCGAGGCATCCGCCCTCGCCGGAGCCCATGACCCGGAACGGTCCTGGGCCCGCATCACCTGCCCGGTGCGCGCGATCCAGAGCGACGCGGACATCTTCGTCGCCGATTCGGACCGCGCCCGGCTCTCCGCCGTCATTCCCGGGTTCGTTTCGCGAACGATCGCGGGCACGGGCCACTTCGCCCACATCGAGAAGCCCTTCGCCGCCCTCGAAGCCCTCGAAGCCCTGAGCAGCCTCCGCGAGAGTACACTTTCGGCCCCTAAACCGATGGTTTAAGGGCCGAAAGTGTACTCTCGCGGGCACGCCGGGCGGAGCGGGGACGTGAACGATCAGTTGTGCGGGATGCCGATCGTGAGGCCGCCGTCGATGACGAACTCTGCGCCGGTCGAGTAGCTCGACTCGTCGCTCGCGAGGTACAGCACCAGGCTCGATACTTCCTCGGGCTTGGCGCCACGGCGCAACGGGATCTCAACCATGTCGACGTCGAGGGACTTCGTCATGGCCGTCTCGATGAAGCCGGGGTGGATCGAGTTCACGCGGATGCCGAGGGGCGCCACGTCGAGCGCGACCGACTTCGTGATGCCGCGCACGCCGAACTTCGACGCGACGTAGGCGTGCAGGCCCGCGCTGCCGAGGAGGCCCTCGACCGATGAGACGTTGACGATCGAGCCGCCGCCGCGGCGTGAGAGCGCAGGGATGGCGGCCCGCATGCCGAGGAACGTACCGGTGAGGTTGATCTCGATGGTGCGGGTCCAGACGTCGATCGGGAAGCTCTCGATCGGCGCGGCGCTCGCGATTCCGGCGTTGTTGACGAGGATGTCCAGCCCGCCGAAGGTTTCCACAGCAAACAGGACAGCTGCAGACCAGTCGTCTGCGTCGGTGACGTTGAGGTGCACGTAGCGTGCGGACGGGCCGAGCTCGGTCGCCATGGCCTCGCCCTCGGTGTCGAGGAGGTCTCCGATGACCACCTGCGCTCCCTCCGCGATCAGCCGCCGCGCGTGTGATGCTCCCATTCCGCGGGCACCGCCACTGATCAGTGCCACTTTGCCTTGAACGCGACCCATGATGGCCACCTTTCTCTTCGGGTTCAATGAATCTGTACTCTACTCAAAAATGAGCGTACTCCGTTATATTGGAATCAGCTGATTGAATCTACGATTGAGAAAACCCCGTGGCACCGTCCCGGGAAGCAGCCGACCCAGAGTGAGGATCCCCGTGCGCCGACCAGACGAAGGCACGACACCGGCCGCCGGTGCCGCCGCCGGTGCCGCCGCCGTTGCCGACGCCGACGCCGCCAGTGCCACTCCTGGCCGCCGCGAACGCAACAAGCGTGACAAGCAGGGCCGCATCCTCGCGGCCGCCGAGGATCTCTTCGCCGAGCGCGGCTACGCGCTCGTCACGACCCAGGACATCGCCGATCGCGCGGATGTCGCGGCGGGGACGCTCTTCCGGTACGCGAGCTCGAAGCCCGAGCTCCTCCTGATGGTCTTCAACAACGAGTGGCGCAGGGCCCTGACCGGAACCCGGCACGATCCAACGAAGGCGGACGCATCCCTCGCCCCGACGGACGCGATCATGGCCCTCCTCCTCCCCCTGCTGACCTCCGCCGCGCGCCACCCGGAGAACACCGCCTATTACCAGCGCGAGATCCTGTGCGGCGAGCCCACCGGGACCTACCGCGCCGAGGCCCTCGAGCTCGTCGACGGGCTCGAGGCCACCATCGCGACCGTGCTCAGCGGCTACGGGACGGAGACCCCCGGAGAATCGGAGCGGCTCCGGCGGGGGGTGGACCCGGCGCTTGCGGCACGCAGTATCTTCTCGCTGCTCCACCTCGCCCTGATCCGATGCGGGCTGGGACGGGAGCCGATGGAGAGCCTGCCGGACTCGCTCCGCACCGAGATCGACCTCGTGCTGCACGGCATCGTCGAGCAGGTGCCGGCCGCGACCGCCGAGGCCTGACGATTCCCTTGTATTGACCGGGAATTACGACCACACTTAAAGTGCGAACCCAGCGGATGCCCCACAAGGGCGGTCTGCTGTTCGCGCGAGAGTTCACCGACTGAAAGCGGCGCCCCATGGGTTCGTTGACGTATGACCGGGTCACCGTCGAATTCGACGACCGGATCCTCGCGCACCTGCAAATCGTGATCGTGCAGAAGTTACGCCGCGGCGAGAGTTTCCTGTTGTCCTGGCGGAACGCCGCAGAGGCAGGAGACGGTCGCAGTTCCGCCTGGCTGCACCCGGCCATCCCGCTGTACTTCAAGTTCTCCGGCGGCCAGCCGCCGACCATCAATCCGCTGTGGCTCGCCCAGCTCACCCGCTCGGCGAACAGCTCCCAGGGACTCGTCGCCACGGGAGAGGAGCGGGCGATGTCCGAGCAGGACCACGTGATGCGCAAGGAACCCGGTTTCCGTTCCCGGGCGGCAGCGGCCTCCCAGGACACGATCGCGACCGAGGGCTGAGGCTCCCCGGCGGCTAGACCTCGACGATCCCGAAGCGCCGGAGCCGGAGTGCGGGGTTGACCGCACGCACCTGCCCGAGGCGAGCCGAGGTGAGCCAGGCGAGGCCGACATCCGTCGTCTCGCCGATCGTGACCAGTTCGACCCCCATCGGGTCGACGATCATGCTCGTGCCGACGCCGATCGGCGGGGCGTGGTCGGCGGCGGCGACATAAACAGTGTTCTCGATCGCGCGCGCGGTCAGGAGGGTGCGCCACTGCTGCTCCTTGAGCGGGCCCCGCACCCATTCGGCGGGCACGAGCACGAGCTCGGCACCCGCGTCGACGAGTCGCCGGGTGACCTCGGGAAAGCGGATGTCGTAACAGGTCTGCAACCCCACCCGCAGCCCTCCGACCGAGAAGGTCTGCGGCGGCTCGATCGCGCCGGGCAGCACCCAGTCGGATTCGCGCTCGCCGAATGCGTCGTAGAGGTGCAGCTTGCGGTAGCGGGCGAGGAGCTCGCCCGTCGGCCCGACGCTCACGATGGTGTTGAAGAATCGTCCGGCACCGACGGCCTCCTCGAGCATGCCCGCGACGATGACGAGGCCGAGGCCTTCGGCGAGCGCCGCGAGCGCCGTCACGAACGGCCCGTCGATCGGCTCGGCGGCCGCGACGAACGCGGGCCCGAGGGTCGGCTCGAAGAACGCGGAATACTCGGGGAACACGACGAGCTGCGCGCCGCGGTCGACCGCGATGCCGGCCAGGCGGGCGACCTCGGCGAGGTTCGCCTCCCGGTCGGCCCCTGGGACGAACTGGGCGACGGCGACACCGACGGCCGTCGGGTCGACAGGCACCGTCCGGGCGGGCGCTGGCGTGGCAGGCGGGGTTTCGACCATGGCGTCAGCCTAGCCACGAGGGCGGCGCGATTGGAGCGGAACCCTCAGACTGGTCACGCTCCGCACCGGGAACGTGCCAGCATGAAGAGGTAGCGGCGTACGAGCAAAAGGGGCGGGCATGACGAAGATCCTGGTCGTGGAAGACGACGAACAAATGGGCGCGCTGATCGAACGCGGACTCGAGGCAGAGGGCTACGAGATCGTCAGGGTCGGGAACGGGATGGATGCCCTGATCGCGATCAACAACAACGAATTCGACCTTGCGGCCATCGACGTGATGTTGCCGCAGATGACCGGGTTCGAGATCTGTCGGCGCATCCGCGACTCCGGCAACACCATGCCGGTCCTGCTCCTGACCGCCAGGGACACCGTCGACGACCGGGTCTTCGGGCTCGACAGCGGCGCGGACGACTACCTCACCAAGCCCTTCGCCTTCCTCGAGCTCACCGCCCGGGTGCGCGCCCTGCTCAGACGCCAGTCGATGGCAACACCGCTGAGCCTCGAACTCGGCAACCTCGCCATCGATTCCCGGGACCTCAAGGTGACCGTGGCCGGCCGGTCCGTCTCGATGAGCCCCAAGGAAGTCGCGCTGCTCCGCCTGCTGTGCAGCCGGGCGGGGACGACCGTCGACCGCACGACGATCCTCGAAGAGATCTGGAACGGCACCGAACACATCGACCCGAACATCGTCGACCAGTACATCAGCTACCTGCGGCGCAAGATCGACTCTGCGGCGGCCGGGATGCGGATCGTGACCGTACGCGGCTCCGGGTATGCCGTGGAACTCGTCGAGTGAGCGGAGCACGTCCATGAGGTTGCCAGGGCTGTCGATCCGGGCCCGCATCACCGTCGGCAGTCTCGTGATCGCCGCTGTCCTGTTCAGCGGTGCAGCGGTGTTCTTCCGCGGCGAGGTCCAGGCGATCCTGATCGAGACGACGACGACACTGCTGCACAGCGACGCTGCCCCGATCGTGACGGACCTGATCCGCAACCCGACAGAACCCATCGACGGCCCGAGCGAGGGCCAGCTCATCGCGATCGTCGGTCCGGACGGCCAGATCTCCAAGTCCTCGCTGCCGATGGCGCTGCGGAAACGCGTGAGTGAGCTCGCGACGATCGGCGAGACGCCGCAGACGATCGACGCGGGCAACGCCAGGTACCTTGTCGCCGCGACGACGGCCGTGACCAACCAGGGCAACTGGGTCGTCATCACGGCGCGGAACGAGGAGGCACTCGGCTTGCTGCTCGACGAACTGGGCCGGGTGCTCATCATGGGCACCGTGCTGCTGACCGTGGGATTCGGCCTCGCCTCGTGGCTGCTCACCGGCGCGGCCCTCCGCCCGGTGAACCGGCTGCGCAAGGAGGCGGAGAGCCTGAGCACGACCGGGTCGTCCGCGCAACTGCTCGTCCCGGCGGGCAGGGACGAGGTCAGCCGCCTCGCGGTCACGCTCAATGACTTCATCTCCCGGCTGCGCCGCAGTCTCGACAGGGAGAAGCAGGTGGTGTCGGATGCGAGCCACGAGTTGCGCACTCCCCTCGCCGTGCTCAAGGCGCAGCTCGAGCTCGCGCATCTCAATTCCGGCGACGCTCCGGCCCTCGAGGCGGACATCGACGACGCCTCCCGCACCGTGGACCGCCTCTCCCGGCTCGCGACGAACCTGCTGGAACTGTCCAAGCTCGAGAGCCAGCAGGCCCGGCCGGAGTGCGGCTGGGAGAACCTGATCGCCGAGATCTCGGCCTCGGTCGACCGCGCAAGGGTGGTTCGCAACGGGGAGGATCTCGACGTCGACTACGAGATCGAGGGCGAGGATCCGACCGGCCGCTATGCGATCTCGGTGACCAACGTCGGGCAGCTCATCGACAATCTCATCTCGAACGCCATCAACGCCATGGGCGGCCGCGGCGCCGTGACCGTCACGCTCCGCAGCCTCGCAGAGGGTGCCATGCTGAGCGTCGTGGACACGGGGCCCGGCATGCCGGAATCGTTCATCCCGGTGGCCTTCGACCGGTTCTCCCGGCCGGAACAGTCCCGCGCGAGCGGCTCGATCGGGTCGGGGCTCGGCCTCGCGATCGTGCACGCCATCGTGACGCGGGCGAAGGGAACCATCAGCCTGCGCAACACGGGGACGGGCCTGGCCATCGACATCCGTCTGCCGCGCAGCACCCGCACCGGACAGGGCCCGCGGGCCTGACGACAGCGCCAAACTGAGAGCCTTCGCAGGCGCCCGACACCGGGTCGTCGGGAAACCCCCGACCGGGTGGCATAACGTAATGGGGTGACTTATCTGCCCGTGACCCATGATCCAGAGCTGCGCCCGCAGCGGCGATCCTGGCCCACCCACCGGCAGCTGGCCCCGCTGTACGTCGGTGTTCTCGGCCTGTTGATCTCCGCCGCGGCGGCCTGGAACCCGTCCTATTGGGGCGATGAAGCCGCGAGCGTGATGTCCGCGGAGCGTTCGTTGCCCTCCCTGTTCCGGATGCTCGGCACGATCGATGCCGTTCATGGCACCTATTACCTGATGCTGCACTTCTGGATCGACCTCTTCGGTGCGTCCGAGTTCTCCACCAGGCTCCCGAGCGCGATTGCGATCGGTGTCGCAACGGCGGGAACGTTCGTCCTCGCCCGAATGCTGACCGAGGCCAGGGTCGCCTGGATCGCAGCCCTCGTCTTCGCGGTACTTCCCCGGGTGACGTACATGGGCGCAGAGGCGCGATCGACGGCGCTCGCGACGGCTATCGCCGTGTGGCTCGTCGTGCTGCTCGTGCATCTGGTCCGCGCAGGGACGGCGAGCCGGTCGACCCAGAGCTGGCTCTGGATCGGCTTCACCGCGCTCTTCGCCCTCGGAATCTATGTCTTCCTCTACGTCGCGCTTCTCGTCCCCGTACTCGGGATCGCGGTGTTCCTGCTCGCGCCCGATCGGGCCCGGCGACGCGGACAGCTGATGGCCTGGTCGGGCGCGACCGTCGTCGGTCTCATCATCGCTTCCCCGGTCCTGTTCGCGGGCGTCAGCCAGAAGGACCAGCTCTCGTTCATCGGGCGGCGAGCCCAGACGGGCGTGCTCGACGCGGCCGTCAACCAGTGGTTCGGCAACGTGCCCGCGGCGGTCATCGCCTGGGCTCTGATCCTGCTTGCGGTCGTTCTCGCCTGGTTCAGTCGCGGAAGGGTGCGCGCCCTCGAGCGGAACAGGGCAGCGTTGGGCGTGATGCTCGCCTGGATGCTCGTGCCGAGTGCGGCTCTGCTGATCGGCACGCATGTCGTCACGCCGATGTACTCGCTACGGTACCTCTCCATCTGCACGCCGGCCGCAGCAATCGCGCTCGGGATCGCCGTGGCCTGGATCAGGCCCCGCTGGGCCGGGATCGCGGCACTCGTACTGCTCGTCGTCGCCGTGGTGCCGAGTTACGTCGACCAGCGCGGCCCGTACGCCAAGAACGCCGGGAGCGACTGGCGCCAGGCCGCATCCATCGTCCAGGCCGGTGCGCACCCCGGAGACGCGATCGTGTTCGACGAGAGCGTGCGGCCCTCACGGAAGCCGCGGCTCGCGCTGCACCTGTACCCCGCATCCTTCACCGGGCTGCGCGACGTGACCCTCGACACGGCCTATGGGGACACCGGATCGCTCTGGGACACCACCCGGCCGCTCACGAGCGTCCTGGATTCACTCGCGGGCACCGATACGGTATGGCTGGTGCAGTATTCGGGCAGCAGTGAGGAAAAAGCGGGCACCGACCTGCACACGCTGCAAGACCTGGGATTTTCCGTCGCCTCAACGGCCACGGTCGTACACACAACAATCACCGAACTGACAAGGTAGTTTTCATGGCACAGACACTGGTCATCATCCCGACCTACAACGAACGCGAGAACATCAATCCGATCGTGGCCAGGGTGCGCGCGAGCGTCCCGGCCGCGGACATCCTCGTCGTCGACGACGCCTCCCCCGATGGCACCGGCCAGCTCGCCGATGCCATCGCCGCAGCGGACTCCCAGGTGCACGTCCTGCACCGCACGAAGAAGAACGGCCTCGGAGCGGCCTACCTCGAGGCTTTCGGCTGGGGCCTGTCCCGCGGCTACGACGAGCTCGTGCAGCTCGATTCGGACGGTTCGCACCAGCCTGAGCAGCTCCCCGACCTGCTGGCGGCGGCGAAGACCGCCGACGTCGTGATGGGATCGCGCTGGGTTCCTGGCGGAGCCGTGCAGAACTGGCCGTGGCACCGCCGCGCGCTGTCCCGCGGTGGATCGACATACTCACGCCTCGTGCTCCGGCTCCGCCAGCACGACGTCACAGGCGGCTACCGCGTCTACACGGCGCATGCCCTCGAACGCATGGACCTCGCGAGCGTCGAGAGCCTGGGCTATTGCTTCCAGATCGACATGCTGCTCACGAGCGTGCGGGCCGGCCTGACCGTCGTCGAAGTGCCGATCACCTTCGTCGAGCGTGTGCTCGGCTCATCCAAGATGAGCGGAAGCATCGTCGTCGAAGCGATGGCCCGCGTCACCCTGTGGGGCCTCACGGGCAAGGGCGCCCGTCGGTCCGTCGTTGCCGCCGCCAAGAACTGAGCCGCGCGTTCCGAATTCAGGAGTCGAGCCATCTTGACGCCGGAAACCGGCCGATCAACCGGTTCAGACCAGTCCTACTCCTGAATTCGGAACAGGAACGAAGTCGGGGGCGACTTCGGGTCAGAATGACTATATGATGGGTTCACCCAGTTAGAGTCATACTGACCTTTACCTAGTGGATGCCCCCATGAGCGCTCAAGCCGCTGTCGCACTCGCCGTGTCGACCGTGATCTTCGCCCTGCGCTCCGACGCGGAATCCGACTTCAAGACGCTGTGGCTCCCCCTGGTCCGCCGCACCAGGGACCCATACCTCGACCAGTGGGCGTTGCCGGGCGGCGGGCTGCCCGGCGACGAGGAACTCGCCGCGGCCGCCGCCCGTACCCTGCACGAGACAACCGGCCTCGCGCCCAGGTACCTCGAGCAGCTCTATACCTTCGGCGATCCGGGCCGCTCTGCCGGCGGCCGCGTGGTGTCCGTCGTCTACTGGGCCCTCGTCGAGTCCGGTGAGGCCGACCTCGCCGTCGTCGGCGACAACGTGCGCTGGTTCGCCGCAGACCGCCTGCCGCGGCTCGCCTTCGACCACAACCGGATCGTCGAGTACGCCCTCTGGCGGCTGCGGACCAAGGTCGAGTATTCCCGGATCGCCCACGCCTTCCTCGGCGAGACCTTCACGCTCTCCCAGTTGCGCGACGTGCATGAGGCCGTGCTGCAGAAGTCCCTCGACCCGGCCAATTTCCGTCGCACGATCGAGGCATCCGGTTCCATCGTCGACACCGGCGAACGCGTCGCGGGCACCCGGCACCGTCCGCCCCGTCTCTACCGGTACAACGACTCCGGACGACAGGGCGAACCGGATCCTTTCGGGCCGGAACCCGCGACCGCCGCCATCCCCACCACGAACTGAATCACCGTGTACAACGCTTTTTGTGAAAATCGAGGAGTTACAGCATGACCATCGCATCGGTCGACCGCACCATTCGTCTGATCAGCACGGGCACCGCGCCCGGAAGCACCTGCAGCCCGCAGCTGGCCGCAGGCCCCTGGGAATTCGACTCCGGCACCCCCGGCTACGGCCCAGGGTCCTCGATGGGCGATGTGCTCCCGACCGGGTCCCCGCGCCAGGGTGCCCTGCCCGAGCGCTACCGGACCGCCTCCGCAGAGGAACTCGACGCGCGCATCCGCTCGGCCAAGGCCACCCTCGGCGACCGGGTCGTGATTCTCGGGCACTTCTACCAGCGCTCGGAGGTCCTCGAGCACGCCGACTTCGTCGGTGACTCCTTCCAGCTCGCGCAGGCGACGAAGAGCCGCCCCGATGCCGAGGCGATCGTCTTCTGCGGCGTGCACTTCATGGCCGAGACCGCAGACCTCCTCTCCGGGCCCGACCAGGCGGTCATCCTGCCCAACCTCGCCGCCGGGTGTTCGATGGCGGACATGGCCGACATCGACTCGGTCACCGACTGCTGGGAACAGCTCGAAGAACTCTATGGAACCGAGGCGGATGCCTCCGGCCGGGTCCCGGTGATCCCGGTCACGTATATGAATTCCTCGGCGGCCCTCAAAGCGTTCTGCGGCGCCAACGGCGGCATCGTCTGCACCTCCTCGAACGCCGAGACCGTGCTGAAGTGGGCCTTCGAACGCGGCCAGCGGGTGCTCTTCTTCCCCGACCAGCACCTCGGCCGCAACACCGCGAAGGCGATGGGCGTCCCGCTCGAGCGGATGCCGATGTGGAACCCGCGCAAGCCACTCGGCGGCAGCACCGGGACCGAACTCGACGCCGCCCAGGTCATCCTGTGGCACGGATTCTGCAGTGTGCACAAGCGCTTCACCGTCGACCAGATCACCACCGCCCGTGCAGAGCACCCCGGGGTGCGTGTCATCGTGCACCCGGAGTGCCCGATGGCGGTCGTCGACGCCGCCGACGAATACGGCTCCACCGACTACATCAAGAAGGCCATCGAGGCCGCCCCTGCCGGGTCGACCTTCGCGATCGGCACCGAGATCAACCTCGTGCAGCGCCTCGCGGCTGAGCACCCCGAGCACACCATCTTCTGCCTCGACCCCGTCGTCTGCCCGTGCTCGACGATGTACCGCATCCACTCCGGCTATCTCGCCTGGGTGCTCGAAGCCCTCGTCGGCGATGCCGGGCAGCCGCCCGCCGTGCTCAACCGCATCGAGGTCCCCGCTACCGACGCGACGAACGCCAGGGTCGCCCTCGAGCGGATGCTTGCCGCGCGTCCTCCCGTCGGCGCACCGGTGAGCGGAGCACGCGCGTGACGCCCGCAGCACCGATCGCACCCGTCGCACCATCGCTCCGGATCCTCGTGATCGGGAGCGGCCTCGCCGGAC
>NZ_JASJVF010000069.1:0-14198 GCF_035019805.1 Cryobacterium sp. 10I1 | reverse complement strand
GGCGGCGTTCCCGCCGTCGCCGACCATGGCAACGACCCGGCCCTGCGCCTGGAGCGCACGGATGACCTCGGCCTTCTCAGCGGGGAGAACCCCGGCGCGCACGTCGTCGATGCCAACCAGGGTGCCGACGCTGCGGGCGACGGTCGCGTTGTCCCCGGTCAGGAGCACCGGGGTCAGGCCCAGGCGGCGGAACTCGGTGATCGCGGCGGCGCTCGTGTCCTTGACGGTGTCTGCAACGGCGAGGATGCCGCGGGCCACCCCGTCCCAGGCCACGGCGACACTCGTCTGACCTTGATTCTCACAGGCGGCCAGAGCGTTAGCCAGTTCGGGCGGGAAAGCGATGGCGGCGTGGTCGGTCAGCCACTGCGGGCGGCCGACCAAGACAATCCGGCCGTCGACGACAGCTTGCACACCGAGGCCGTCTGCGGATTGGAACGATTCCGCCGTGGGAAGTACGGCGATCCGGTCACGCGCGCCGGAAACGATGGCGCGGGCGACCGGGTGTTCGGAGCCCGCTTCTGCGGCGGCCGCGAAGCCGAGAAGCTCAACTTCACTGAGGGCGCCGATGGGTACGACCGCGACGAGGGTCATTTGCCCGGTGGTCACGGTGCCCGTCTTGTCGAGCACGATCGTGTCGACGCGCCGGGTGGACTCCAGGACCTGCGGGCCTTTGATCAGGATGCCGAGCTGCGCGCCACGGCCGGTGCCGACGAGCAGGGCCGTCGGGGTGGCCAGCCCGAGCGCGCACGGGCAGGCGATGATCAGGGTCGCGACGGCGGCGGTGAAGGCGACGACCGGTCCGGCGCCCAGGCTCAGCCAGACCACGAGGGTGCCCAGGGCGAGGGCGATCACGATGGGCACAAACACTGCGGATACCCGATCCGCCAGACGTTGGACATCCGCTTTGCCGGTCTGGGCCTGCTCGACGAGGCGCCCGAGTTGGGCGAGCTCGGTGTCGGCGCCGATCCGGGTAGCCCGGACGACGAGCCTGCCGCCCGAGTTGAGAGTCGCCCCGACAACGACGGCGCCCGGACCGACTTCGACCGGAACCGCTTCGCCGGTGAGCATGCTCGCGTCGATCGCCGACACGCCCTCGACCACGACACCATCCGTTGAAATCTTCTCGCCCGGGCGCACCACGAACAGGTCACCGACGACGAGCGAGGAGGTCGGCACGATGGTTTCGACGCCGTCGCGGAGGAGTGCGGTTTCCTTGCTTCCCAGCTCGAGCAGCGCACGTAGTGCCGCGCCGGATCGTTTTTTGGCGCGTGCTTCGAAGTAGCGTCCAGCAAGGATGAAGACGGTGACCGCGGATGCGACCTCGAGGTAGATCTCGCTCGCGCCACCATCAGCTCTGGCCGTGAAGCTGAATGCCATGGTCATACCGGGCATGCCCGCCGTACCGAAGAAAAGCGCGAAGAGCGACCAGCCTAGGGCGGCCAACACACCGATGCTGATGAGCGTGTCCATAGTGGCCGCACCGTGCCGAAAGTTCGTCCAGGCGGCCCGGTGGAACGGCCAGGCACCCCAGACGGCGACGGGTGCAGCCAGAGTCAGGGCGAGCCATTGCCAGTTGATGAACTGCAGCGGCGGAATTGCCGACATCGCGACGACCGGCGCTGCCAGAATCGCGGAAACGATCAGTCGTTGGCGGAGACTGGCGACGTCTCGGTCTTGCTGGCTCGGGGCCTCGTCGGCAACTGCCTCCGGCGGTTTCGGACGCTCGGCCGTGTATCCGGTTTCTTCGATCACGGCGATCGCCTGAGCGACAGTCGTGCCCTCCGGCACAAAGACGCTGGCCTTCTCGGTCGCATAGTTCACCGTGGCCTCGACCCCGGGCATGCGGTTGAGCTTCTTCTCAATGCGCGCAGCACACGAGGTGCACGTCATCCCGCCAACAAGAAGGTCGACGTGTTCGCCGCCCATCCGGACGCCGCTCATCAGGACTCAGCGACCAACTCGTAGCCGGCCTCGTCGATGGCCGCGGCGACAGCCGTGCGATCGAGCGGGGCGCCGGTAACAGTGACGAGGGAGACTCCGCCGGGGACGAGGTCAACGTTCACATCCTCAGGGCGAGCCAACTTGCCGATTTCCTTCGTCACGCTGGCCACACAGTGTGAGCACGTCATTCCCAGCACCCGAAAGGTGTTCGTCGCCCCGTCGGCCGGAGCGGCGGCCTGATTGGCCCTGGACTGAGTGTGTGTCCCGCAGGCGCAGGAGGCGTCGGTCAGGCCCAGGTCGTTTACTGTGGTTTCGCTCATGAGTGATACGTCCTTTCGGTTACCCCAACGGGGTATATTCCCACTATACCCCTTGGGGGTACCAAAATGCCACCGGGTCCGGTACGCGCGACGATTACGAACGCACTAGGCGGGCGATGGCGTCGTAGGCTTCCTTGATTTTGGCCTCTGCCTCGTCTCCACCGCGCACCGCGGCGTCGAGCACACAATGGTTGAGGTGGTCGTTGAGGAGTCCGAGAGCCACTGACTGCAGCGCGCTGGTCATCGCAGACACTTGGGTGAGGATGTCGATGCAGTATTTCTCGTCAGTGACCATGCCTTGGAGCCCGCGGGCTTGGCCCTCGATTCGACGCAGCCGCTTCAGATAGTCGTCCTTGTTGGAGATGTAGCCGTGCGGTCCGCTATGGAGCTCCGCACCCGCAGGTGTTGCGCTCACGTTTGTCATGGCTGGTTTACCCTTCCTTCGCACGATCGTTCATACCCCCCTATGGTACAGGACGTTGGATCCCCAATACGGGTCTCAGAGCGTCGGGCATGACGACCGTGGACACAGCCCAGAAGATCGCTGATGCCGCCTCACACCTGGCGATCGCCGCGGTCAGGGATGGCTTGCGAGTGCACTGCGCGCACGGGCCGTGAGCATGCGACTTTGGAGACAAACCCGCGCACCTGCCTGCGCGCCACACCATACGACGCATCGCTGATTTTCGATCTCAGGCTCAGGATGCGGCTTGTCGGCCTGCCGCAGGAGATCCGATGACCGGGGGCTTTCCAGTCTGGGCCCGAACCCTTTGCATGATCCTGTGACCGAGCGGCACTAGCCTAGCGACACGGCAGACCTTCAAAGCGGCGCAAGTGTTCACTGTCCATAACCGCATGGGACTGTCTATGTCCAACACTAAGGAATTGAAATGGCGGCCTTGAGAGAATTCACGAAGACCAACCTGAATAAACAGGGATTTGGAGGTCTCGATGATGACGCCAAGTCCTGTTACGCAGGGCCCCTACGATTCACTCCGGCAGTAGGCACCGTCCTAATCCTTGTCGGATTGGCTCTACAGTCGCCTATCTTTCTTGGAGTGGGGGCAATCGTTCCCCTCACCGGGGCGTTATTCCCTCGTGGCATGATTCTCGATTTGGTTTACAACTTGGGCGTACGCCACATGTTTCGCGCGCCCCCGCTTCCCCCCACGCCGCGTCCCCGGCAGTTTTCCTACCTCCTGTCCACCGTGCTCATTGCCGGTTCAGCCTTGTCCTTCTACTACGGAGTGTCAGCGTTGGGATTCGTCCTGGGAGGAGCGGTCGCTCTGGGAGGCACGATACTCACCACCACTCATTGGTGCCTCGGATCGTGGTTCTACAGACTTCTTTTCCCCCACGCAGCGACAAGGTAACCGGCGGGAACGCGTTCACAAGGCCATTATCCACAGCTTGAACACTCCCCGGACAGCCACCACCACCAACACCTATCAGCCTGAATTCTCCTGCGGCTGCCGCCCGGCTCAGGAAGTTGCCAGCTGGCTGCGAGTTCTCCGCGTACGCTAGGGGGGTATGTGCTGGCTTTTCGCCGGCGACGCGGACACGGGAGAGGAGAGTCGCGCATGTCTCGACGCTCCGGTACTTCCGGTTCCCGACCACGCGCTCTGAGTCGTGCCCTCGCCGTTTCGCTGGCCCTCGTTGGCGTGCTGGTTAGCCTGCTCGCCTTGCATTCGATGCTCGACGCCCATGACGGTGTTCAGGGAGCGGTCGCCGGAGTCACTCAATTCTCGGCGCAGAATGGCGAGACCCCGGCCGTTGCGGACAACGTCTTAGCGACGTCGGAGGATCGGGTCGGCCCGCTGTCGGCGCTCAATACCTGCGGCACGGACTGCGCAGTGGGGTGCGCTCTGATGGCGGCAGGGTGCATCGTGCTGATCACGGTGGTCGCCATCGTCCTCCTTCTTCGGCGCCCTGCTCTCTTTCAGACGCTCAAGGACGGTGGCGGTGGCCTTGTCCGCGTCGTCGCCGAGATCCGCAATCATGTGTACTTTCCCTCACTGACACTTTTGTCGATTAGCCGTATCTGATCACGGTCATTGGCGGGGATATTGGTCTCCGTTCGCCTTCGGCGACGATCCGCACTGCTGTGTGCGTACACCCGGATCACGTCCCGATTGACCCGTCACTGTCACGGGTCCGGTCCCTCGAACCCTGAGCGGACCCCACATCGTTGGTCTTCACATGCTCCCCGCCTTCGGCGAGATTTCGGACACGTCTTATGCATTCCTCAGCGTCCCCGCGCTCCCACACCCATCGTGCTCGAGTTCACGACTCGGGCCGTCCAACCGCCTTCGGTGCGCCGGCTGAGCCGGGTACCCGCCGCGCTCGTCGCGAGTCGGAGCGTCCGCGCCGGGCTGCACCGCCGAGACAATCCACGGCTCCCAGGCGCCCGCACCCGTCCCTTCGACACCGAGTCGTAGCCTGGTCAGCGCTCCTCGCTGTTACCCTTCTTGCGGTCACGACGTCTCTGCCGGCGGTGGCGGTCTCAACGGAGGCGTCGACCACGGTGCCCTTTGTTCCCAGTGCTGCACGGCAGGGTGTTCAGTACTCGGAAGTCAGCAGCACTGTCGCAGCCGGCGTGATCACGCGCGACGGTTACTCGGTTCAAGTCATACCCAAAGTCGTCCCTAAGAAATCGTCGAGCGCCGGGCTCTCGGTGCGGTCGCTTGGCGGCCGCGATACCGGCCAGCTCCTCGGTCAGGCGTGGGCGCTCCCCGTGGCCGGATTCATCAGCGACCCTTTCGGACCGCGACTGGATCGACCCGTCGAAGGCGTCGGGCTTTTCCACGAGGGAACCGACCTGGCCGCCTCGTGCGGCACCCCGGTCGTCGCCGCCACCGGTGGCACCGTCGTGTTCGCTGCTTCGAATGGCAGCTACGGGAATTGGATTGTCATCGACCACGGAAACGGCGTCCAAACCGGATACGCCCACAACAGCAAAATGCTCGTCAGTGTCGGACAAAACGTCACCGCGGGCGAAACCATCTCCCTAGTGGGCACTACCGGTGCGTCCAGCGGCTGCCACCTCCACTTCGAAACCCACGTCGATGGCACCCAGATCGACCCGGTGCCGTTCATGAGCGCGCGAGGAGTCACTCTTGGTTGACTCGGCCGCACGTCGAGGTGGTCGCCTGGCTTCTCGTGAACCCGCGGCTCAGAGTCGCTCTTCCAAGCCGGGCCGCCCGACATGGGTCGCGGTCCTGACGGCACTGGTCCTTATTGCCTTCACGGGCATTCCGGCGCCAGCCCAAGCAACCGAGTACCCATCGTGGGGAGACGTCCAGAACGCCCGAAATAGTGAAACCGCCAAGCAAGCCCAGATCACTCAGCTCACGGATCTTATCTCGGCGTTGAACACGCAAGTAGAGACCGCGAAATTACTTCAGGCCCAGCGCAGCAGCGAGTTCGAGGCTGCCCAGGGAGCGTTCGACCAGGCGAACTACCGTGCCGGCCAGCTCCAGGGACAGGCCGACGACGCCACTCAGCGCGCCGACGCCTCCAAAAAACAGGCGGGGCGGCTGGCATCGTCCTTGTCCCGTTCCGGTGGCGCCGACCTGAGCCTGACGCTCCTCCTCAATAGTGGGAAAGCGGACGAGTTGTTGTCAGAATTGGCCCGGATGGGCAAACTCACCGAGCAAACCGACGGGATCTACAAGAAGGCGGCCAGCGAGAGGAATTCCGCGCAAGCCTTGACCGACCAGGCCACCGTGGCCAAGAGCATTCTCGCTAGCCTCTCCGAAAAGGCCCAGACGGCCCTGGTAGAAGCCACGGCGGCCGACGCCGCACTGCAGGCGAAACTTGCTGAACAGCAAGACAATGCGACCACGATGGCGGCTCAACTCGTGGTTTTACAAGAAAACCGTCAGGCGACCGAAGCGGACTTCACCAAGGGCGAACAAGCCCGGGCTGCGGCTGCGGCAGCGGCGGCAGCGGCAGCAGCCGAGGCGGCAGCCGCTAGCGCCGCTGCGAACGCGAAAGCACATGGCAGTGGGACCGGCAGCGGGCGCGATTCGGGGCAGCTGAGCGCTCAGGGCTGGGCTCTTCCCGTCTCCGGTTGGATCAGCGACCCCTTTGGACCCCGACCGAATAAGCCGGTGGCCGGGGTTGGCCCCTTTCACTACGGAACCGACCTGGCAGCAGCGTGTGGCCGATCTGTGCGTGCGGCGACGGGCGGGACCGTCGTGTACGCCGGGTACCTCGGTTCCTACGGCAATTGGATCCTGATCGATCACGGCAACGGCGTTCAAACCGGCTACGCCCACAACAGCGTTCTCCACGTCAGCGTCGGCCAGAGCGTCGGCGCCGGCGAAGTGATCTCTGACGTGGGCACGACCGGCGCGTCAAGTGGCTGCCATCTCCATTTCGAAGTTCGCGTCGATGGCGCACGCATTGATCCGCAACCCTTCATGAGCGCGCGAGGCGTGACCCTGGGCTAACACTTCCCGAGCCTCCCGCACCTATCTGTTTCGAATGTTCCCCGCGCACCATCACCACCCCGAGAAAGCCGAACGAGTCCATGATTCTCTTCGCCAGCATCCCCAGCCCCGACATCAGTTTCTTCAGCATTGGTCCGCTCCGGATCCACTTCTATGCCCTGTTCATCCTCGCCGGGATCGCGGCCGCGGTGTGGCTGACGTCCCGGCGCCTCACCCGACGCGGAGGCGAGCCCGGCCTCGTGCTGGATATCGCGCTGTGGACGGTGCCCCTCGGCATCGTGGGCGGCCGTCTGTACCATGTCGTGACTCATCCGGGAGACTATTTCTTTCCCGGCGCCGACCTCTGGAAAGCTCTCTACGTGTGGGAGGGGGGCCTGGCCATCTTCGGGGCGGTACTCTTCGGGGCGGCCGGGGCGTACATTGCGTGTCGCCGCTCCGGGCTGCGTTTCCTCTCGTTCGCCGATGCGCTCGCACCGGGGATGCTGCTGGCGCAAGCCATGGGGCGCCTGGGCAACTACTACAACCATGAACTCTTCGGGGCTCCCACCACGCTTCCGTGGGGATTGCAGATCGAATCGACCAACCCGGCGTTTCCGGCCGGACTGCCGGCCGGAACCCTGTTCCAGCCGCTTTTCCTCTACGAGATCCTCTGGAATCTTTTCGGCGTCGCCGTTCTCCTGCTCGTCGAACGACAGTTCAACCTCCGCTGGGGGAAAGCGATCGGCCTGTACCTGCTCTGGTACGGGATCGGTCGCACCTGGCTGGAGGCACTTCGCCTCGACCCGACCGAGTTCCAACTCGTGGGCCTGAAGATCAACATGATCACGGCGATGGTCATCGCCCTCATCGGGATCGTACTTATCGTCGTGCAGTCGCGACGCCATCCAGGTCCCGAGAACAGCCCGTACCTTCCGGGGCGAGCCTGGACGCCGCCGACGCCCGGCACGAGCGACCCGGCACCCAGCGCCCCGGCCGGCCCCGCGTCACCGGACGGCACGGGGAACCCATGACGCCCGACAGTACCGCCCAGGACAGGTCAGACAGCCTCAAGCGTCGACGACGCCTCTTTCTGAGATCAGGGCAGCTGGTGATGGTTGCGGGGGTCCTGATTGCTGTGACTCACTGGCTCGGGCACCTGGACCCGGCGACAGTGACGCATCCCCCGGTCTGGATTGAGCTCCTGGTCAGCTATCCGGTAGCGGCCGTTGTTGTGATCATCGGCGCCAACCTGTCATCGCACAAACCCAAGTGAATGGATGCCGGCCCGGGCCCAGCTCGGCCGTTCCAGGTCAGTCCCGGATTTATTAGTGGACCCATGCGAAGGATTCCTCGAACGTTTCCCGACCCTCGTCGTCATCGAACACGTTGGCGACGAGGTGGGTGAGGAACAGTGCGAATCCGATTGCGATTTCGCTGAATTGGGTTCCGTCGAACGGCCCGTACCAGGACACCGTGCACGGTCCTTCCGGGTCAAGGTCCAGGCGGTTCATCGAGGCTCCCTCGGGCGAGGCCAGGATGAGGATGCGCACGGAGATCCACGGGGGCATGCCGCCCATGATGTCTCCGAGGGCGATGCCGTCTGCCGCGTGGCCCGACAGTGCCAGCGACAGGAGCACTGCGAGGTCCGCGGTGACGTCGTCACCGGCCTCGTAGCGGAGGTAGCTCTCCCGATCGTTGGATACGAGTTGGATGGCGTCGGGCGCCCACGCCAGCTGGCGATAGGCGAGGATATCGAGGATGGCACGGACCAGGTCGGTGAGGACCTTGCCCGCGGTCACCGCGTCCGTGACGCCGTCATACTGAGGCTTTCCGGCATCCCAAATCGTGCGAACCGCGTCACGGGTAGTAGGGATGCGGGTCACAGACAACTCACTCCTTGGCGCTTTCAGCGGGCTGTGGCAGGCGAAGGCGCTTCAGCATCAGCGCGTTGACAGCGACAATCACGCTGGAACCGGACATCGAGATCGCCGCGATCTCCGGGGTCAACCGGATGCCGAACCCGGGGAAGAAGACACCGGCGGCGATTGGCAGGGCGATGGCGTTGTACCCGATCGCCCAGCCGAGGTTCTGACGCATCTTCCGCACGGTTCCCTTTCCGATGCGCAACGCGACAGGGATATCCAACGGATCGGAGCGCATCAGGACCACGTCCGCCGTGTCGATGGCGACGTCGGTGCCTGCCCCGATTGCGATCCCCAGGTCGGCCTGCGCCAATGCCGGGGCGTCGTTGACGCCGTCGCCGACCATGGCGACGCGTTTGCCGGCGGCCTGGAGTTCCGTGATCTTCGCGGACTTGTCTTCGGGCAGTACCTCTGCCATCACGGTATCGATCCCGAGCTGGGAGGCGATGCGTGCGGCGGTGGCTTCGTTGTCTCCGGTGAGCATGACGACCTGGATGCCGGCGTCATGCAGGGCCGCCACGGCGGCAGCAGCGGTCGGGCGCACGGCATCCGCCAGTGCAACGACGCCGGCAGCCTTGCCGTCCACGGCGAGCAGGACCGCGGTGCGTCCCGTTGACGCGAGCGCATCGCGTTGGACCTTGACTGGTTCGATATCGACGCCTTGCGCGGTCATCAATTTGCGGTTTCCGACCAGCACCCGACGCCCACTCACCGTCGCCCCAGCCCCGTGCCCGGGTACGTTCTCGAAGTCGACGGCGTCGCCCACGGTCACGCCCCGACCAGCGGCGAAGCTGGCCACCGCAGCGGCAAGCGGATGCTCCGACTCGCGCTCCACGGCGGCAACGAGTGCCAAAAGCTCGTCCTCGTCGATGCCGATTGCGACGAAGTCGGTCACTTCCGGCTTGCCCTGGGTGAGGGTGCCGGTTTTGTCCATCACGACGGTGTCGATCCGTGCGGCTGTTTCCAGCGCGGTCGCGGTCTTGAACAAGACGCCGCGTTTGGCGCCGAGGCCGGTCCCGACCATGATCGCCGTCGGGGTCGCCAGGCCGAGCGCGTCCGGGCAGGTGATGACGACTACGGTGATCGCGAACAGCATCGCCGCCGGCACGGTTGCGCCTGCCAGCAGCCACACTGCCAGGGTCACGATTCCGCCGATCAAGGCCACCAGTACGAGCCAGAACGCCGCCCGGTCGGCCAGGCGCTGGCCGGGAGCCTTGGAATTCTGCGCCTCCTGCACGAGCGCGACGATCTGGGCCAGTGCGGTGTCCGCGCCCACCTTCGTCGCCCGGACCCGGAGGGTGCCCGTGGTGTTCACGGTCGCGCCGATCACCGCGGAGCCGGCCGTCTTGGCCACGGGAAGACTCTCACCGGTGACCATGGATTCATCGATATCGGAATCACCGGACTCGACAACGCCGTCGGTGGGGACCTTGGATCCCGGGCGCACGAGCATCAGGTCGCCCGGAACAATGTCCGCGGTGGGAATTTCAACGGGTTCGCCCTCGCGGATCACGAAGGCCTGCGCGGGGGCCAGCTCGAGCAGGGTGCGGACGGCGTCATTGGCGCCGCCCCGTGCCCGCATTTCGACCCAGTGCCCCAGCAGCACAAAACTGGCCAGGACAGTGGCGGCCTCGTAGAAGACGTCGCCGCCGCCGGTCAGGGTGACCACGACGCTGTAGAGCCAGCCCGATCCGACGCCGACGGCCACAAGCACCATCATGTCGAGCGTTCTCGCCCGCAATGCCCGGTAGGCGCCGTCGAAGAAGATCCATGCGGAGTAGAAGATCACCGGCAGTGAAAGGATCAGGGCCGCAACGTCGTCACGGAGCCCGAAGGGTGCCGGAAAAGTGAACCCAATGACCTCGCGACCGATCGGCGATAAAAGCGTGATCGGAACGGACAGGACTGCGGCCACCAGGAACCGGTTGCGCATATCCCTGATCATGCTAGCCATCGTCATAGAGCCATGGCCGCCGCCGTGCCCCATGGCGTCCTGCATCGTCCTCGTCGGAGGCGCCGCATGCGCGGTGTGGGCAACCGAGGGTTGCTCAGTGCTCTCCGATGTCGCGCTGGAATGTGCAGGCGCCGTGACCTCGGGAACTGCATGGGCCGCGGCAGGGTCTGGGGTGGCACTGTTGGCGGCAAGCGGGTCGCAAATGTGATCCGGTACGGACTTCCCATCGCAGTGGTACCCGCACTCGCGCACCCATTGGGCGAGGTCATCGACCGATGTCTGCCTCGGGTCGAAAGTGATTGTCGCCGTCTGCGCGACGACGTTCGTGTCAACGCCCAGCACGCCGGGGCGTCGCGACAGGACCGTATCCGCGACGGCTTTGGATGACGCCCACCCCACGCCCCGTACTTGCATGATCGTGGTTTCGGTCGACTGGCTCATTCGAACGATCCTCTCTGAAACATAGATAGTGCCCGGCGCCGGTTCGCTGTGTCCCCGATTGCCGATACCCACCATCTTATACCCCCTAAGGGTATCCGCGTTCATGCGACCACCTCGATGAAGCAACGGGGCGCTTTTCTCCGCGTTGCGAAGCTGGGCGTTTCTTCGGGGAATTTGGTCGGCTCTCTCAGGCCACGGGGAGCATCCGTTGGCTACAGTGTGAGGATTGCCACGTCCGAACCGCGACGGGAAGAAAGCGACGGGAAGAAAGGGGACAGCGTGGTGGACGCCCAGGCACGTGTGCGCGCATTATCGGCCGCGCGGCTGCGCCGTGCGCTCCTCGGAATCCTCTCCCTTGCAGCCGTTGTCTTCGGCTTGGTGGCGATGCATGCGGAAATGGCGGTCGAATCCGAAGCCTCACCAAATGCCCACGCCATGCTTGCTGCGCATTCAGACCCTTCAGCCGCAAGCACCGAGGACTCAAAACTCGATTCGGAATTGGCCTCTTTCCACGGGACGTCGAACCTGCCGTCGACGTGTCTCGGCATGTGCACCGCCGATTGCCTCATGACAGGGTCCGCCTGTACTGCCGGCCCTATCGCGCACTCCCCCAATTCTGCAGCCCAACACGCAATTCCCATCGTTGTTGACCGCCCTGCTGAGCGCGCAGTTCCCGCTCTGGCGCGGCGCCTGCCTCTACAGCGACCACCCTCGCTGACAGTCCTGTCGATCAGTCGCGTCTGATCAACGGCCAGCAGCGCGTTTGCACCCGGCACGGGCGCACACTCTCCGTTCCCGACTTTTCCGTGACTCGCTCTGCCCGCGAGCACCTTCCTAACCTCCGGATCTCCCCTCGTGGACCAGATTCCCCCCCTGTCTGACAGATTGGACTCCCATGATTTCCCTTCGCCTTCCCCTCCTGGCCGCCACCGCGCTAGCCGCGGCAATCGCCCTGTCCGCGTGCTCGGCTGGCGCCACCACGGCCGGCGGCGCCAGTACATCCGCATCCTCCGCCCCCGCCGCATCGACGGCGGTGTTCAACGATGCCGACGTCTCGTTCGCCATGCCGATGGTCGACCACCACCAGCAGGCGATCACCATGGCCCAGACCATGCTCGACAAGACCGGGGTCGATCCTCGTGTCACCGCTCTCGCCGAGCAGATCAAGGCAGCCCAAGGGCCGGAGATCACGATGATGAACTCCTGGGTCACGGCCTGGGGTGCGACCGCCACCAACATGCCTGGAATGGACATGAGCTCCGGTTCCATGACCGATGGCGACATGGCCGCACTGGACGCCGCGACCGGCCCGGCCGCCGACAAGCTGTTCCTTGAGCAGATGATCCAGCACCACCAGGGCGCGATTGACATGGCCAACGTCGAGCTCAAGGACGGGCAGAACCCGGAAGCACAGGCGCTGGCCACGAAGATCATTGCCGACCAGACGGCGCAGATCAAGCAGATGCAGGACATCCTCGCCACCCTGTAACCGCCCCGCCAACAGGCCGCGGAGCGTCATCGGCGCTCCGCGGCCCCGGGCGCCTAATTCCCTTAGGTGACTAGGATTAGATTGACCTTCATTTTCTGGTCCGTTCGCGAGTTACACCAACACTTTGAAGGGGCTCGACCATGGCGAAGTTCGGTGATCTGGAAAACGCGATCATGAACGAGGTCTGGCAGGCCGAGAACCCGCTCCTGGTACGGGAAATCCTCGACCGACTCAATCGCGGGCTCGCCTACAACACCGTGCAAACGGTCACCGAGATCCTTAACCGCAAGGGCTGGCTCAGCAAGGAACGGGACGGCCGCGCATTCCGCTATGGTCCCGCCGCCACCCGGGACGACTACGTGTCAGGACTCATCCGCGAGGCGCTGTCCTTCGCCGACGACCGGGCGGCAGCACTCGTAGGCTTCGTCGACGAAATGCCCAACGACGAAGCAGCAGAACTCCGCCGGCTGCTGGCCGCTGCGCATGAGAATGAGCCGCAGCCGTGATTGTCGCGATCACCCTGACCCTCTACGCGATCACGCTCTCCGTCGCCGCACCCCCACTCCTGCTGCGAGCGAACTGGGTTGATCGCGCCCCCCGGCTGGCTATCGCAACCTGGCAGGCCCTGACGGTCGCGGTCGTGGGTTCTCTCGCCCTCGCCGGCCTGTCCTTTGCGATTCCGATCGCCGGCCTCGGCGGGAAGGGCCCAATCGAGGTCCTGCAATCCTGCGCAATGGCGCTGCAGCAGCAGTATTCGACACCGACCGGAGCCGCCGTCGGTATCGGCGGGGCGCTGCTGGCTGGCACTGTTGTCACCCGCAGTTTCTGGGGCCTGGCCTCTACGGGCGCCCGGATGTCCCGAGAGCGCAATGCACATCGTCGCGTTCTCGACATGGTCGGGCGCCCGGATGCCGATCGCGACATCGTCATCCTCGAATCGGCGGAAGCGGCCGTCTACTGCATGCCGGGAATCCACCGGCGCACCGTCGTCACCACGGCCGCACTGCATGCCTTGACGGACGAAGAACTCGTCGCGGTTTTGGCGCACGAGCGCGCACACCTCGCTGAGCGGCATGACCTCGCCCTGGCCTTCTCCGTGGCACTGTCCCAAGCGTTTCTGAGGCTCCCGCCTTTCCAGCTGGCCGCGCGCGAGACGGCCCGCCTGGTCGAACTTCGTGCCGATGATGTCGCGGCTGAACGAACGCACCGGCTCACGGTTGCGGCAGCGCTCCTGGCCGTCGTTGCCGTGCCCCCGCACGCGGTGCCGGCCGTCGCACTCGGAGCGGCAGGACCTGGGGCTGCGGCCCGGGTTCGCCGGCTCCTTCCTCCGCGCCAGTCAGTGGGCCGCTTCCCTGTGTGTGCGGTGTCGGTAGCGATCGCGCTCCTGCTGATCGCGCCCGGACTGGCCCTCGGCTGGCCGGCCGTCACAAGCGCAGATCACGCGTTTTGCCCCGCTGAGCCGGCAACCAGCCTGTCGGCATCCCTTTCTCCAAGATCCGGCAGCGCGCCCGCGCCGGCAACTCCCACCATGCACACCCCGTGTGCCGTCGACAGCATGGACGAGGGTCGCTTCTCCAGCTGACTCCCAGCTTCGGCACGCCAGCTAGACAATCGCTTCACAATCACCTAATCTCCTTAGGAGGATAGGTGAATGTCCGCGCAGGACGCGGCCCGAGTGAAGGCGACGAATATATGGAA
>NZ_JASJVF010000068.1:0-14241 GCF_035019805.1 Cryobacterium sp. 10I1 | reverse complement strand
CCGCGAACGTGGAAGTGTGGATCAACGGCAAGCACTTCACCCTGAAAGCTGCGCCCGCCCCGCACAACGCCGGCCCCACCCTGACCGCGGTCATCACAGCGATCAAGGCAACAGACCTGGGTGCGCTCTACGACCTGGGAGACCCGAGCCTGCGAAACGGGCTCACCCGGGAACAGTTCGTCGCCACCATCGGCGCTACCGGCGGCGGCAGCGTCACAGGTTTGACTCCCACAGGCGCCACGACTTACGTCACAACTAGTGCCGGGGCGGACTTCACGCTCACCCCGATCACCTTCGACTACGTCAAGAACGGTGTTCCCGGTGAAGTCACAGCCCACCTCCGCCTCATCTACACCGGAGGCCAGTGGCGCTACATGACCATGCAACCAGACAACGCGCCCTCGAACTCTGACAGCAACACTCCTGACCCGACCGTGCCCTAGTATCCCAATTGACCAACGCGACGCCGCAGGCAGGGAGAACGATGCGAAGAACGACTCGGTTTCTGAGCGTGGTGACCGCAGCCAGCATGTGTGTGCTCTTGCTGATGGGCTGCGTGCCCGGACAATCCATCGACAGCCTGGCCAAACAACCCGAAGCCGCATTGACCTAGCCCGGCAGCACCGATGTCCGGATCAACAATGTCCCAGGACGGGTTCAATTCGGCCTCGATGGCGGCGACGTGGCCATCACCGGCATATCCGGGACAACAACGCACCAGCAACGCGAGGTCATCGCCTTCTACTCGCAGGCACTGGCAGCGAATGGCTGGACACAGCCCAGGGACGATCATCGCTCCGAGACCGCTTCGGGACTGCCCTCTTACTTTATGCAATGGGACAAGACGAAGCCCTACCTCACCTATGTCGTCGTCGTATGGACTGAGGGCGAAACAACGAAGTACGAAACTCAACTGCAATCGTTGCGGTAGTCCGTTCGATTCGCGGTCTGAAAAAGCAAGTTGAGATCCCGCGTCGGGGTAGAGAAGAAGCACCGCCGCGGTGGGAAGGACGAGATTCGAATCACACCACCGCGGAAGCGTCCGCAAGGGGTTCCGCTGCCAGGGCGGTGATACAGCCGTTCTGTTTCGCAGCGAAGAGTGGCTCTTGGTGGAGGATTCAGGAAATCGAACCTGACGAGGCACCCCGATAGGCGCATCCCCCGGAACACGTATGCGTCCACCACATTCTAGCCAAAGTGGCCCTGACCCCGCTGGCAAGCACTCAAAATCCCGTCCCGTAGGAGGTTCGGCTTGCGGCCATGTGCACCTCTGACGGCGCGACCTCTCGGAGGCCCGGGCCGGGGCCCGGACGCCAGTGTCGCGCTCGAGCGGCATCGTGAGGCGAGACTTGCTGGGCCGACTTAAGCGGTCCTTTCGCGGGCCTGTCGAAAACGGACTGGGACTCATCGCCGTCAAGCAGCCGGTATTTGCGTGCGAAGTCGATTCCCAGCTACGCGACACCGGCTGATGTTGAGCGGTGTCGATACCCTGAAGCATGACTTACGAAACGAATTTCGCCGCCTACATCATTGCTGCCGCAATGTTCCTCGTCGTCATTGTGACGCAGCTTGCCGCGTCGGGAAAGATTCGCCGCAATGGTTTCGTTGGGCTCAGGATTCCGCCCACGATGGTCAGTGATGCTGCGTGGGTAGCAGGCCATAGGGCCGCTCGGGTGCCGTCATGGATTGGCTTCGTTCTGGTCGCGATCGCTGCAGGGACAGCCCAGTTCATACCGGAGGCCACGACTGCTCCCATCGTGTTCTTGTTTCTATTCCTCGGGTGGTCCGTCGTGGCCGCCTGGCGAGGGGCGGGAGCCGCAACGAGCTGAATCTAGCTTTGGGCAGCCTGCCAGATCAAGCTACCGGGCGGGGTTCGCCCGTGCGCAAGGGGTTCCGGCTACGGGCACGGATGGCGCTCGGGCCCAGTCGTTTGGCTTCTGTGCATCCGGGAGAATCGTGGGTCGGCGGCTGGTCCTCGACAGCTGGTCAATTGCCGAGGGCTCGAATGCGTCGTCCGGCGAGGGCGGCCACGATTCCGATGCCTGCGGTGAGCCATATGGCCGCTTCTGGTCCGGCGGTTGAGGCAAGCACGCTCAGTCCTCCCGCCGTGGTGAGCACGATGATGAGGGCGTCGGCTTGCCACGCGATCACGTTCAGAATGGACACGTCGCCAGCTGGCGTGACGACGGGAAGGAGCAGACCGATGGGCATCGGTCCTTTGGCACAGTCCAGAATCCGCACCAGAGCGATGAAGACCGACACCAGCATCCACCACGGCAGGACACCGATTGGTGCCCCGCCCGGCACGGCAGCAATGGCACCTATGGATCCGAGAAGGAGGCAGGCGAGACCGGGGAGCAGCGCATGGGAGCCGATCATGGTCAGGGCGCTCCGTCCATACAGCGACGACGGGCCGACGTTCTCGTTAGCGTTTCGCAGCCCGTCGCACCACACGCCGGCGGCGAGGTAGGCGAGGAGTACCCCGGCCAGGGCCATGACCCAGTCGATTCCGTCAGTGGCTGAAGCAGTTTGGGCGTTCAACCACCCTGCTCCGACGAGAGCCAGAGAAGCGAGTGTAGTCCGCACGGGGAACCGCCGTGCGGATCCGATGTCGCGCTGCAGAATCGCGACCGGCAGTGGCCCGGTGAAGGAGATCCGGCAGTACCTCCCTCGTGTCGGTGGGGTGCGGAGGGCGCCTGACGCTCCGGCAATATCGCCGGTCTGCACCAGAGTGCCGATTGACTGCCAGCGGCGGGCTTGCGCCATGATTTCAGGGCTGCGGAGGTTATTCAGCAGTGCAGGAGCGGCCAGAAAGACCAATGGTGACAGGGCGAGGGCGATGACTGGCCACCACGGGACTGGCGCGGCCGGACCGAGGGATTCCCACAACAGGGCAAGCCATCCCCAGGGGGTCGCGAGCAGGACGATGTCGACGCCGGTTTCCACTGCAACCGCACTGCCCAGGATGACAATGGCCAATGGGATCGTAATGCGGCGGGGACAGCTCTGCCCGACAAGCCACAGCACGGCCAGCACGCCCGAGTACGCGATCGAGCCCAGCACCATGAGCGCGGCCGGAATGGCCGCTGTCGGCCCGCCAAGGAGCCGCGCCCCGATAACAATTCCAGATACCGTGACCGCAGCCAAGGCCAGCACGGTGACGCTGATCAAGAACGGCCGGCGCAGGGTATCGCTGCGGGCGAGGTAACTACCCTCGAGGAATTCAGTGAGGAACGGACTCGGTACGACCGGACCGCGCGTTCGCCCGATCAGGACCGCGCAGGCTGCCAGTATTGCAGCGATTGCGCCCACACCCCGGGAGCTATCCGGGGCGACGATCGTGGCAAGGATTTCCGGACTCGCCAAGCCGAGGACTAGTGATCGCACGACTGGCACCGCGACGATTGCGACGATGAGTGCCGCGACGTAGACCGTGTAGACGGCGTCGCTCGCCGTTGGCGGGCCGGCTCTTGATGCGGTTACGGATCGAGACTGCGCCAGGATCTGACGGTCAGTGGAGGTGCTCACGACTCTGCGAGTGACACGGACCGGTCCGCGATGGCCTCGATCATGTCTGTGCTGTGGCTCGCGATCACGACCGTGGCCCCACGATCGATCTCGGTGCGAACAACCGATGCCACCAATGCTCGTCGTGTGGCATCCAGGCGCTGCTCCGGTTCGTCGAGGATCAACACGTCGAAAGGACGCACGAGAGCCGTGGCCAAGGACAACAACTGCGTCTGTCCCGACGAGAGCTCGTTCACAAACCGGTTCTGGAGGTCACTGATCCCGAGAGCCGCCATGGTGGTGTCAGCCGCATCAGTGGCAGCGGATCCGAGTCGTCCCCACGTTGTCGCGATGAAACGCAAATGCTCGTGAGCGGTCAGCTCCCGGGCAAAGGCCGGCAGGCCGATACGGGCAGAGATGGTTCGCCGCATAGTGCGATGGCGTTCATCGACCGGCTCACCGTCAATGAAGGCCTGACCTCCAGTCGGACGAAGCTGGCCACTGAGGATTCGAAGAAGGGTCGTCTTGCCGGAACCGTTCCGCCCCTGCACAGCCAAGGCTTCACCGCTACTCACAATGAGGGATACGGGCGCCAACAGCACCTCTGAATCGATCGAAGCGGAGACATCGCGGGCTTCGAGAGAGGACACAAGCCCCATCCTCTCGCACTTCCAATCTCGATGACCGACCCGCCTCAGGCTGGGCGGGCAAGAATCGTCATTCTGTCTCGTAAGGGGTTCCCCACTAGGAGCCTCTGGCGGGGGTGCTCCCAGGTCACCGCGAGCGGAACACGATTCGCGGAAATCAAGCTCTCGACAGCCCCCATCCTCCGGCGTCGGTTTCACCGGGCTTCGCACCGCCCGCACCGCAGCAATCGGCGCAGGGCTTTATTTGGTTTGGCCGTCGTGCGCTCGGCCACCGCACCACCGCCGTCTAGAAGTCAGTCACTTTCTTGGCATGCCACGCACACCTTGCGGGAATACGATCTCTCTATCGGGCTTCCCGTCACGTCGGCAGCCCGCGACGCACCGCCTCACAGCAGCGTCGAAGCATCGCTGCACCACAGATCGACGCTGCGGCGATGCGGCGGCTGATCGTTAAATTGTGACCCCGACGACACCGTTTCTCATCCAGCTAAAGCACACAGGGAGCATCAATGGGCACTGACGACCAGACCAACACATGCAGTTTCCACATGAGCGGTGCGCTGCCAGCAGGTGGCGACCACCTCGGTGGCACCTTCGGTCAGTCGCCGACCCTGGACAGTTGGTACCCGCAGCGTCTCCGGGTTGAGCTTCTCCACCGGAATGGCGTAGACGCCGACCCGCTCGGCGCGGACTTCGACTACGCGGCGGCTTTCGCCACGATCGACCTCACGACGCTCAAGTCGGACATCAAGCGACTGCTCACCACATCGGTCGACTGGTGGCCGGCGGACTACGGCAACTACGGTCCACAGATGATCCGAATGGCGTGGCATGCCGCCGGCACGTACCGAATTGCCGACGGCCGTGGCGGAGCGGGCACCGCGATGCAGCGGTTCGCACCAATCGGAAGCTGGTGGGACAACGGCAACACCGACAAATCACGACGACTCCTACAGCCGATCAAGCACCAGTATGGCAACGCTCTGTCGTGGGCCGACCTGATGGTCTTGACCGGCAACTGCTCCCTCGAGTTGATGGGCCTGCCGACGTACGGCTTCGGCGGTGGACGACTCGATGCGTGGGAACCGGACGACGGCACCTGGTGGGGCCCGGAGGTCTGGAACCCGCACGCGGTCGCGAGCCCTGACGAGATGGTGAGCCGCGACGAACGCTGGCATGGTCAGAACGGCGACGCGGACTACGACCTGCAGAGCCCCCTGGCCGCGTCGCACCAGGCGCTCATTTACGTCAACCCTGAGGGGCCCTATTCGAACGGCGACCCGCTGGGCTCAGCACGCGACATTCGCATCACGTTCACGCGGATGGCGATGAACGACGAGGAAACGGTGGCATTGATCGCCGGTGGCCACGCGTTCGGTAAGAGCCACGGCCAGGTACCCGCATCCGACATTGGACCGTCACCCGAGAAAGCCCCGATCGAGTCGATGGGGCTCGGTTGGCACAACCCGGTGGGTACCGGCAGTGCCGAGCACACTTCGACCAACGGCATCGAGGGCAGCTGGACTCCGAACCCGACACAGTGGGACAACACCTACCTCGAGAACCTATTCGCGTACGACTACGAGCAGACGAAAAGCCCGGCCGGCGCGCTGCAGTGGACACCGACTGACCCGGAGGCGCCGAAGACTCCGGACGCCCACGTACCCGGTCAGATGAACCCGCTCATGATGATGACCTCGGACATCGCACTCAAGGTCGACCCGGAGTATCGGGCCATATGCGAGCGTTTCCTGGCCGACTTCGATCTGTTCACCCTCGCGTTCTCGAAGGCCTGGTACAAGCTCACGCACCGCGACATGGGGCCGAAGCACCGGTACCTCGGCCCGGAGGTCACCATCGCCGACGACCTGCTCTGGCAGGACCCGCTCCCGGACGCAGCAGGATCCTCACTCGACGAGGCCGACGTGGCAGCGCTCAAGGAAGCCGTCCTCGCGACCGGGCTGTCCGTGTCCGACCTCGTCTACACGGCGTTCTCCGCCGCCTCGACCTACCGCGACAGCGACAAGCGCGGAGGGGCGAACGGTGCCCGCCTGGCATTGTCGCCGCAGAAAGACTGGGCGGTCAACCGACGCACCGTCCCAGTCATCGACGCGCTGCGGAACGTGCAGGCGGCTTTCACGGCGACGTCGGGCGGACGGAAGGTGTCTCTCGCCGACCTCATCGTCCTCGCCGGCAGCGCCGCCGTGGAGCAGGCGGCACGGGCGGCAGGATCTGACGCCAGCGTGCCGTTTACGCCAGGCCGTGTCGACACGACGCAGGAGTTGACCGACATCGAGATGTTCGAGTGGCTGCGACCCATTGCGGACGGGTTCCGCAACTTCGTGTCCGAGCGCTTCGAAGAGTTTGCTCCGGGCGTCGCGCCCGAGGCGGTATTCCTCGACAAGGCTAACCTGTTCACTCTCACCGCACCGGAGTGGACCGTCCTGCACGCCGGGCTCCGCGTGCTCGGCAGCAACTGGGACGGGTCCGACGTGGGTGTGCTCACGGATCACGTCGGAGCCCTGACGACCGACTTCCTCGTGAATCTGACCGACACCGACCTCATCTGGACGAAGGACGACGAGACCGCGATGACCTTCACTGGTCGGGTTCAGGTGACCGGCGAGGCTCGCTGGAGGGCCTCCCGGAATGACCTGGTATTCGGCTCGAACGCGCAACTGCGGTCGATCGCCGACGCCTACGCGGGCAGCGACGGGCAAGAGCGGTTCGTCCGCGAATTCATCCGCGTCTGGTCGAAGGTCATGATGCTCGACCGCTACGACGTCAAGGGCCACAAGCGTTACGGGGCAATGGCCGCCTGACCCCGGAGGTCGCGTCCCGGCGACCTGACGGCGTGGAGGCACGGCGCGGTCACGCGCTGAGCCTCCCAGCCGTCAATGCCTTGACCGAACGACGCTTGAGGCCGCGAGCCGAACGTCGCACGGATTGATCAGGCTGGGGACGGCCAAGGAACCTCCGCGGGCACCACGTGGTCGACCACACTCGCACCTGGACGGCCTGCGAGGGTGGACGGGCCGCTATGCCCTGGAAGCCGTTGCCCCCACTCGTAGAGACGCCGGCCGGATTTGCTTTGGCCTCGGGTCGCGAGAGGGTGCCGCTGATGTTCTCTGTGGCGGCTCGTAAGGCCTGAGCCTTCCGGGGTCATGTCCCGCTGAGGAATGCGCGTGACCGGTAGAGGTTCCCCTGTGACACAAGTGTGCCCGACCAGGCGACCGCATTGCTGGGGCAAGTATTTGTCTCGATAGGGGTCCCGCTTACGGGCACGACGCTGATGTCGTTAACCGGCCGGGAAGCATTGGCGCTGGTTCATCGGGTTGTTGCTGGTTGGGCCATCGAGGCGTCGTAGAGGCTTGCCACTCAGCGCTATTTGGCGGCCGACTTTATGCTGAGTTCGTCGGCCTCTTCCTCCGTAACGATTCCGACGAGCTCGGCAATCTTGACGACGATGTCTTCCATGGGCTCTTCGGCCGTACTGAATCCACCACGCGACGCGAGTGTCGGGGTGACCTGGTCGAGCTCCTCGAACGTCACCCCGTGCATGACCGGCACTAAGAGGCTCCGGCGCAGCAGAGCGCTGAGCTCGTCGCTCGCAATGCTGCGGTCGGTACGCAGCTTGTCGAGCATTGCGGGCGTCACCAGCACAATCCCCATGCGCGAACTGACCAGTCCACGGTCGATGGCTACTCGCATGTCCGTGCCAGGTCGCAGGCTTACCTCACTGAACCACACCGACACGTCTTTTCCGAGGAGCAACTCGTAGACGTCATTCGCGGCCGCCTGACGGTCGGGCCAGGCGTGACAGAGGAACACGTCATTCACCTGAGTCCGTATGACAGTCGCCGCGCGGACAGACTCCAGGTCGCGCACCTGCTGTTGCGTGTACGAGGCAGTCGACCCGCTGGGCTGCCAAGCCGGACGGGCGACACCACGTCCCCCGCCCCCGCTACTGCCCGACAAGCTCCCACTCCTACGCACAGGCGCGGCCGGTGTGGCGTCGGACGAGTGCGACCGAGGCGGCGAGTATGAAGAACGCCCATAGCCGGACGAGCATGCAGGGCAATTCGCGCGACCGCTTGCTGTGCGGTGGCCTTCTCTTGGAGCTGTGCATTGAGCCATGTGCTGATGATACGGAAGACCTAAGACACCGAGTGGAGCAATGGCCCGTCGGTGCCCGTAAGCCGATCGGCATACGCACCTCGAACCACATTGCCAGTCACGGGATTCAGTCAAAAAGGATCCCAGATAGGGTTCGATCTACGGGACGGTCTGGAAATGCTCGACCAAGGGGAACGGTTCGTAGAAATGGTGCAGTAGGGCGCGCCATTCTTGGTACTGCGCGGATTGCCTGAAGCCGATCGTGTGGTCGTCGAGTCGCTCCCACTCAACGAGCAATAGGTATGTGCTCGGAGACTCGATCGAACGCGACAGCGTCAGGCTACGGCACCCGGGCATTGACGAGATGATGGACCGCGCATCGGCAAAGGCGAGCTCGAATTCAATTTCACGACCGGGAATCACGGGTAAGAGGGCATGTTCTGTTATCACCTAAGCAGTGTCCCATTCAGCGTTCCCATGTGACACAAGTGCGCCCGACCAGGCGACCGCATTGCTGGGGCAGGAATTTGTCTCGATAGGGGTCCGGCATACGGGCTCGGATCCATCCGCGGCGTATATGGGACCCTTTCCTTATGCCTGCTACTACTCGACTCATTTCCGTGACGGATGTGGAGCGCCTTGCCGGCCTTCAGCTCACCGGCCGGCTCTTCTTCGCTCCGTGGGACCCAGTCCGCGCGGACCCCTTCTTTACCGTCGCAGGCCAACAGGCGGAGGTCGAAAAAGCGCTCGCTTGGCACAGCCGTGGCGAGGCCTTACCGCACGTGATTCTCGACGAGGATTCGCAGGTTGTTGGTCGGATCACGTTTAGTGGGATCACCTACGGGGCCTTCCAATCGTGCAACATGGGTTACTGGGTCGCCCAAGAGAGCAACGGACATGGCTATGCCACCGACGCAGTTCGAGCAATGACTGCGCTTGCATTCGAAGAGTTGGGGCTGCACAGGGTTCAGGCTGAGACGCTGATCCCCAACGTGCGCTCACAACGGGTGCTTGAACGTGCCGGTTTCGCGCGCTACGGATCGGCTCCTCAATACCTGAAAATAGCGGGCCGGTGGCAAGACCATCTCATGTATCAGCTGCTTGCCGATTCCCAATAGGCGGTCAACTTCACCAACGTGATCCCACCTCATCCGCAACCAGTCGCGGACCGGGGCGATTGCAGCTTTCACGTCTCGCAGCCCGTTTCGTCGAGGGTTCCTCGACTTGCCTATCGCCGCCTTTCCCCCCGTTTTGATTCCGTCCCATGATTGCTCGGCCTCATGACCTCACCGTGGGGATAAAGTGGGGGCCACCGATGATCGCCTGACTTCACGCCCATGTGTGAACGGTCGAGGGCGTGGGAGGCACCTGATGGGCACCTTCCTCAGCACGTTTCTCTCCGATTCCGCGGAACTTCCGGAACTCACCAATCGCGTTCATTCAGCTGGGCCGGTGCCGCTATCGTCGCCGCTGCCTGTCGCGGATCTTGCCGCAGACAGCATCGCGGCGACCATGCTCATGGCCTCGTTGCTGCACCTTGTCCGCACGGGAGTGCGCGACCCGAGGGCGAGCGAAGTTCCGCAGGTGAGCATTGCGCCGCAACTCGTCGCCGGCACCTACCGGAGCGACCAACTCTTCCGGTGGAACGGGAGCCCCGCGCCAGCGTGGGCGCCCCTGTCCGGATTCTTCGCCTCGAGCGATGGCTGGGTTCGCACTCACGCCAACTACCCCCACCACGAAGCGGCTTTGCGCACACTTCTGAGATTGGACGATTCCGTCACAGCCGAGACTGTCGCTCATGCGATTTCGCGCCGTCGCGCCCTCGATTTGGAGGATGAAGCCGCAGACTCTGGTGCGGTCATAAGCGCGGTTCGCAGCCCGAGCAGTTGGAGAGGACATCCTCAAGCCCAAACCCTGGAAGCGGATCCCTTCATCAGCCTGGTGCAGCAGGCAGGAGGCTCGGGCCGCCATAGCCTGGGGTTGGCCGACAGCTACGCGCCACTGCAGGGCGTCCGGGTGCTCGACTTGACCCGGGTGATAGCCGGTCCGGTGGCCACTCGCAGCCTCGCGTTCTTCGGCGCAGACGTCCTTCGCATCGATAGCCCTGGCATGCCGGAGCTCTCCTGGCAATATCTCGATACTGGGCAAGGGAAGCGTTCCGCGCTTCTTGACCTCGGCTACAAACCAGATCGAGACCGCCTCGAACAGCTACTAACGGACGCCGACGTTATTGTCATGGGATACAGGCCGAACAGCCTCGACCTGTTCGGCCTGTCCCCAGCCGAACTCCACAACCGCCATCCAGGGCTCGTTATCGACCGGGTGAGCGCGTGGGGGCAAAGCGGACTGACTATGGCAGTGTTATTCGGACCCACCAGGGCAATCTAAGCGGGACCCACTTCGGCTGTTTCGGGGTGTCTGGGGCAATCTAAGCCGGACCCACCTCCACCGTTGTTGCAACGTGTTTTCGTTGCTCAAGGTGGAGGTTTCGGATGGAGTTTCGGGTGGAGTTGTTCGCGCGGATCAGACGTGATGCGCGCGTGGAGGGCCTCTCGATCAGGGAGCTGGCCCGAAGACACGGAGTCGGGCGGCCGACGGTGCGGCAGGCCCTGGCGCAGGCGGAACCGCCGGCCCGGAAACCGAGGGTGCGAACCGCACCTCGGTTGGACGTATTCAAACCGGCGATCGACGAGATGCTCCGCCAGGACCTCGACGGACCCAAGAAGCAGCGGCACACGGCGAGACGGATCTTCGCCCGCCTTGCGGAAGAGCACGACGCGACCGAGCTGTCGTATTCGACGGTCCGTGACTATGTTCGCCGTCGTCGGCCGGAAATAGATGTCGAGGCGGGCCGGTTGCCCGAGGTGTTCGTCCCGCAGGAGCACGCGCCTGGCGCGGAAGCAGAGGTCGATTTCGGCGAGGTCTGGGTGGTGCTCGCTGGGGTGAAAACGAAATGCCACATGTTCGCCTTCCGCCTCTCGCACTCGGGGAAGGCGATCCACCGGATCTATCCGACGCAAGCGCAGGAAGCGTTCCTCGAGGGCCACATCGACGCGTTCGAGGACATCGGCGGGATCCCGACCCGGCACATCCGCTACGACAATCTCACCGACGCCGTCGTGAAGGTCATCTACGGCACCGGCCGGCAGCGCACCGAGAACCAACGGTGGGTCCTGTTCCGCTCACACTATGGATTCGATGCGTTTTACTGCCACCCCGGGATCGAGGGCGCTCATGAGAAGGGCGGCATCGAGGGTGACGTCGGCCGGTTCCGCCGCACCCACCTCTCACCCATGCCCGTTGTGGACACCCTCGCCGAACTGAATCAGAAGGTCCGTCAGTGGGATCTCGACGACGAGAACCGCAGGATCGGCGACCGCATCCGCACAGTGGCTCAGGACTTCGCTCTTGAGCGGGAGCTGCTGGCACCGATCACGGCGGAGCGGTTCGAGCCGGGCCTGTCGTTGACGCCTCGGGTGAGCCGGTCGAGTCTGGTCCGGGTGCGAATGGCGTCGTATTCTGTCCCGGCCCGGTTCATCGGCCGCACTGTGAGGGTGTCGCTCCGCGCATCGGAAGTAGTCATCTTTGATGGCCGAACCGTGATTGCCAGGCATCCTCGGGTGGTCGCACTGCACGGGCAGAGCGTGAATCTCGACCATTACCTCGAGGTCCTCCAGCGCAAGCCCGGCGCTTTCCCCGGTTCGACCGCTCTCGCTCACGCCAGGGCGACCGGTCACTTCACCTCAGCTCATGAAGCGTTCTGGGCCGCGGCACGGAAGACCGATGGTGATGCCGGTGGCACCCGAGCCCTGATCGACGTTTTGCTGCTGCACCGTTCGATGGCTGCTCAGGACGTTGTCGCCGGCATGACCGCCGCACTGACGGTCGGCGCCGTCACCGCCGATGTCGTCGCGGTCGAGGCCCGACGCCACGAAGCCTTGGGTGGGTCCGGGTTGGACCGTCACCTCGCCGATCAAGCTCGTGGTCCGGAGCGGCGAGTGGTCAGTCTTACTCAGCGCCGTCTCGCGGACCCGGCCGCCGTTATTGCCGGCCTTCCGGCCGACACCAGGCCCTTGCCATCCGTTGCCGCTTACGACCAGCTGCTCCGCATGCCCGATCGAACGACACCCGACACAGAGCCCAGCGTCAAGAAGGGAACAGGTTCATGACCACTATGACAACCATCACCACCACCCTGCGGAGAAGGCGAGGCCTCACCGAGGAAGCCGCGAATGCAGCCATCGATCAGGCCTGTCGGCGGCTTCGCCTTCCGACAATTCGTGCGGTCGTCGAGGAAGCCACGACCACTGCGCAGAAAGAGCAGCTCTCCTATCAAGGGTTCCTGGCGGAGCTGCTGTTGGCGGAGTGCGACGACCGCGACCGGCGCTCCTCCGTTCGCCGCGTCAAGGCGGCGGGGTTCCCTCGGGATAAGTGGCTTGGGGACTTCGACTTTGACGCCAACTCGAACATCAATCCGGCCACGATCAACACCCTTGCTACCGGCGACTGGGTTCGACGAGGCCAGCCGCTCTGTCTCATCGGTGACTCGGGCACCGGCAAGTCGCACCTACTCATCGCCCTCGGCACCGCGGCGGCAGAGAAAGGGTTCCGGGTCAAATACACGCTCGCAACCCGGCTCGTGAACGAACTCGTCGAAGCCGCCGACGAGAAGAACCTCGCCCGGACCATCGCCCGTTACGGAAGGGTCGACCTGCTCATGATCGACGAACTGGGCTACATGGAACTCGACCGAAGAGGCGCGGAACTCCTCTTTCAAGTCCTGACCGAGAGGGAGGAGAACAATTCAATCGCGATCGCATCAAACGAGTCGTTCTCCGGTTGGACGAAGACCTTCACGGATCCGCGGCTCTGCGCGGCGATCGTCGACCGACTGACGTTCAACGGCACCATCATCGAAACCGGCACCGACTCCTACCGGCTCGCCCACACGCAGAAACAACGAGCCGCGACAGCAACGATCAGCGGCTGATAGTGGCATCCCTGGCGCGGGAACGAGCCCAGGGTCAGGCGTGGTTCTGGATCGCCTCGACGAGCTGCGCGACAGAGGGAACGCCAGCGAAACCGGTGTCAATGCGATAGACCCGGCACGCCAGATCGGAGGTTCGTCCATCCGACGGGAACGCATCCACACCATCGAGAAGGATCGTCGGCGAGCCTGCAAACGGGACCGCCGCGGCCTGGACGCTATCTGTCAGCAGACGATACGTCACCTCGACATCGACTCGACCCAACTCGGTCAGCGCCGACTCAACCCGCGTCCCCGCCTCGACCCAATTCGGGCACTCATCAATATGAAGAATCTCTACGCGCATACACCAGTATCACTCGTGGTGATCAGACTCCGGGTCCCGCTTAGATTGCCCAGGTGGGTCCCAGTTGGGTTGACATAGCCAGCGGACCCTGGGCCGAGCGTCGAGGATTCGACAGTATCGTCCAAGCAGCCAGCGGCATTGCCCAGATCCACGCAGACGGCACGGGCAGGCCAGGTGCTTTGCCAGCCCAAGCTCTGGATCATTCCGCCGGGTACCTACTTGCCGCCGGGATCATGTCATCACTTCGACGGCGCCACCTCGACGGGCACGGGTGGACTGTCGACATTTCACTGGCCCGTGTCGCACAAGAGCTACTCGCCCAGCCTCATTCCCCGCCAACCGAAGCCGGCCCAAACGTGATCAGAACCGTGAACGCGGAAACGCCGGAAGGAACCGTCACCTGTGCCGCACCCGCGATCAGCATCAGCGGTGGCTCGAAACGCTACAGGTGGATCGGTCGCCCGTGGGGAGCGGACCAGCCAGAATGGTCCGAGCCACGATCCGCCGACGTCCAGCGATAAGGCCCACCAGGAAGGTGCGCCATCGGCAGGTGCAACATGGCGAAGCCGCCCGCTGCGGGTTCCGCTTACAGCCTTTAGGTTGGAAAGATGGATGAAGAGGTTCTAGCGGGGGGGGGG
>NZ_JASJVF010000067.1:0-14245 GCF_035019805.1 Cryobacterium sp. 10I1 | reverse complement strand
GCTGCAAGGCGTCTCCTGGGGTGCCGGGAACGGCGGTCGAAGGAAGGATAGGGAGCTAGTTGATCACTTGATCAATAAGCCCGAGGCAAAACTATATACACTGAGGTGCGATGTCAACCCTTCCGAGCCGCGCCAAGCGTAAGTCCGGTCCCGAGCGCGCCTCCGAGATCGCGCGCACGGCCCGCGAGATCGCCCGCTACGACGGTCTCGACGCCATCACGCTCCGCGCGATCGCGGCCCGGGTCGGCGTCACACCCGCCCTGGTCAGCCACTATGAACCGAGCACGGAGGGCCTCGTCGCGACGACCTTCGGCTCGATCGCCGGCGCCGAGCTCGCGGAGATCACGAAGGAGCTTTCGGCGCTCCCGACTTCCGTCGAGGCGCTGCGCGCGCTGATCGACACGCTCCTCGGCCCCGACCGCAGCGCGGTGACGACCGTGTGGCTCGACGCCTGGAGCGTCGGGCGACGCAACATCGCCCTGGCCCGTGAGGTCGGTGTGCAGATGGATGCCTGGCAGGCGTTCCTGGTGGCCCTCCTGAACCGGGGCTGCGCGCGTGGCGAGTTCGCGGTCGCCGACAGCGGCGCACTGGCCTGGCAGCTGCTCGCGATCATCGACGGCATCAACGCGCACGCGGTCGTGCGCTACGGCGACGCCCGCGGCCAGCGCGACCTTGTGCGCACCGTCGCGGAGCACGAACTCGGCCTCCCGGCGGGCGCGCTCGCCCCCGCGCCCGCCTGACCGTCGCCCCGCTTCGATGGCGTGCTGACCTCTGACGGTTACGGTATGCAAAAATCATGCACATGGACCTCGGGCTAATGATTTGTCACCATATTGACTAATTCCGTGACATTTATGAAATGCTGAAGCCATGGATTGACCCTCCCTTCGCCGGAATCAAGACACCAGCCCAAGGTCGCGAAGTCGTACGATTCGCCGTCGACGAGTTCGCCCACAGGAAATTCACACGGATCGGCTGAAACACACCACAATGACGAACTACAACTTCTTCTCCAATCCCTCTCTCCCCAGGCCCTCCGTGACGCAACACGACGCAACATCCGTCGCCAGGGATCTCTTTCACGTGACCGGACACCTCACCGAACTGGGAAGTCAACAGGACCGCAATTTTCTCATCGACGACGGCGAGACGCGTTGGCTCCTCAAATTCTCCAATCCAGCGTTCTCCGCCCAGGAGCTCGAGGCCCAGGATGCTGCAGCGGAACGTGTGAGCCTGGCCGGAATCGACGTTCCTCGAAGCGTCCCTTCGCGCGACGGAGCCGCGATCCGGATCGTTCATGTCGACGACGTCGACCTCCACGTCCGACTCCTGAGCTTCGTCGAAGGGGATGCGCTCACCAGTCGCGGTGCTCTCTCAGTCGTGGAAGCCCGCTCCCTGGGCCACACTGCCGGCCGTCTCGCCGCTTCCCTCGAAGATTTCGTCCACCCCGGCACCGCGCGAGTCACCCAATGGAATCTCCGGATCGCGACGCAGGTCGTGCAGATGTATCTTCCGCACGTGCCGGACCCTGTTCGCCGGGAGCGCGTTCGAGAGGCCGCGGCGCAAGCACAGGCGGCGCTGCAACCGCTCAGCGACAAGCTCCGATCGCAGCCCATCCACGGTGACATCACCGATGACAACGTCGTCACCCGGCACGGCAGCACGCTCGGTGTCATCGACTTCGGCGACATCGCCGACAGCTGGATCGTCGCCGAGCTGGCTGTCACCTGCGCATCCATCCTTCACCACAACCCGCGAACACCGTTGATCATCCTCGAGACGATCGCCGCGTTCGTCACGCATACGCCGTTGGCCGACGACGAGCTCGCTGCGCTCTGGGCCCTCATCGTCCTCAGAACCTGTGTCCTCGTGGTCAGTGGCGAGCAGCAGGTCGCCGTTGACGACGCGAACCACTACGCATCAGAGAATCGTGACCACGAATGGATCGCATTCGAAGCCGCTGAGGGCCTTGACGCTCAGCAGATGTGCGCGTTGATCAGAGCACGCGTGCGCTTCGATCGGCGCAGCGTCATCGAGCGCCCCGAGGCCCTCCTCCTCCAGGCCGCCCCGATGTCCGTCCTTGACTTCTCCGTCACCAACCCGGAACTCAGCGACGGGATCTGGGTGCGCCACGACTCCGAGGCTGCCCTCGCCGCCGCGGTCTTCCGAACATCGGGCACAGCCGTCACGCGCTACGGCGAGTACCGGCTGACGCGCGCGAAGCTGCATTACACGGGGGAAACCGCGACGTTGGCTCTCGGCGTCGAGGTAGTGACTGCACCCGGAACGGTCTTCTCGGCACCGGTCGACGGCTCCGTGCGCATCGAGGGCGACGCACTGGTGTTGGAAGCGAGCGGGTACGAGATCTGGCTCTTCGGGCTCGAACCCGTGGCGCCGGGTCGCGTCAGCGCAGGGCAGCGCATCGGCGCGGCACGCGCGGGAACGGCACGGCCCGAAGCTCCCGTCCACGTCAGGGTCCAACTGTCACGGGTGGCGGGCATCCGCCCAGCCTTCTTCGCTACTCCTGCTGAAGCCGAGATCTGGCAGCGTGTCTACCCAGACCCCTCCCCGCTTCTCGGCATCGACCTTGCTGCACCTGAACTGCTGTCCGGGGATGTTCTCGAGCGGCGTGTTTCGACGTTCGCCGCAGTCCAGGAGCACTACTACACGGAGCCCCCGGAAATTGAACGCGGTTGGCGGGAACACCTCATCGACGTGCACGCTCAGTGCTATCTCGACCTGGTGAATAACGTCGCATTGGCCGGACACGCCCATCCCCGGTTGGTCAAAGCCGTGAGCAATCAATGGTCGCTGCTGAACACCAACTCCCGTTTCAACTACAGCGCATTGCCGCGTTTCACGGAACGGCTTGTGGCCCTGGCTCCAGACGGTCTGGACACCGTCTTCCTCGTGAACAGCGGCAGCGAAGCTGTCGATCTCGCGCTGCGGTTGGCGAAGACCTATACCGGGAATGATGGCGTCCTCGCCTTCCAGGAGGCGTACCACGGCTGGACGGTGGGAGCCGACGCCGTTTCATCCTCCATCGGAGACAACCCGCGTGCGCTGGAAACCCGGCCGGACTGGGTGCACGTCATCGATGCGCCCCACCCCTTCCGCGGCACATACCGCGGCGCCGATTCAGCCGCCCGATACCTGGAAGATCTCGAAGCCCGACTCGGAGTGCTCGATGACGCAGGAACTGGTCTTGCGGCCTTCATCGGGGAACCGGTCTTCGGAAATGCCGGTGGCGTGCTCTTGCCGGACGGGTACCTGGCCGGCGTTTTCGAGAAGGTGAGATCCAGAGGCGGACTCACCATTTCCGACGAGGTGCAGGTCGGATACGGTCGCCTCGGAGAGTATTTCTGGGGGGTCGAACAGCAGGGGGTCATACCGGACATCATCACGATTGCCAAGGGCATGGGCAATGGTCAGCCAGTCGGGGCCGTGATCACACGTCGTGACATCGCCGAGAAATTCGCCGAAGAGGGCAGCATGTTCTCCTCCGCCGGTGGAAGCCCAGTCAGCTGCGTCGTCGGGCTGACCGTGCTCGACATCCTCCACGAGGAAGGCCTGCAGGAGAACGCACGCACTGTCGGAGGCGACCTGAAAGCCAAGCTCGTCACGCTGCAGGGCCGGCACGACATCATCGGCGCTGTGCACGGATTGGGCCTGTATCTGGGCGTCGAGCTTGTACGTGACCTCGATACCCTCGAACCGGCCTCAGTGGAAGCGTCCGAGATCTGCGAGGAACTGCTGCGTGAAGGCTGCATTGTCCAGCCGACCGGAGATTACAAGAACGTCCTCAAAATCAAGCCGCCGCTGAACATCACGACCGAGAGCGTCGACTTCTTCGTAGAGGCACTCGACCGGGTCCTGTCCGCACGGAGCAGACGGTGATCCGGCTATCGCGTACCCCACGTGAATCGATGGGTATGGATGTTGTAATACGAGAACGTCTCACAGCGCGAGACTCCCGGGATCGTGCGGATGCGCCCGTTGATCAATTCGAGGAGTGCGTCAGCGTTGACGGCGATGACCTCGACGAGCAGGTCGTATGAGCCCGCACCGATGACCAGATAGATCACCCCTTCCAGGGCGCCGATTGCGTCAGCGACTGCGTGCACGTCGCCCTCGACCGACAGGTGCAGCATCGCCATTCGCTCGTACCCCAGCTTGAGTGGGTCGGTGACCCCGACGACCTGGACGATCTCACGTTCCTCGAGCCGGCGCACACGAAGACGAGCCCCGCCGGCCGAGAGCCCGACCTGTGCGCCCAACTCCGCATACGTCATTCGTCCATCAGTCTGGAGAGCGACGATCAGAGTCCGATCGATCGCATCGAGCCCGTCGTCGGGCAGCACCGCTTCGGCGTCGTTGTCTGCCATGGATTCCCCCTACCGTGTGAACGTGGTACGAACGTCTCGTACGACGGTAGCGCACGTCCGTCGCTCTGCTGCATGAGCGGACAGATCCTCAGGTGCGAGACATCTCCTACGATGCCCAGGGCGGTTTCGGGACACCGCGCGACTCAGGGCGCCGCGTGGGCCTCGAGGAATTCGTAGACCTCGGTGTCGTCGACGCCGGGGAAGGTGCCGCTCGGCAGGGGCGAGAGCACGTGCGCGTGCAGGCGGGCGCTCGGCCAGGCGTGGCCGGCCCAGTGCGCGGCCAGGTCGGAGGCCGGCCGGCGGCAGCAGGACTCGTCCGGGCAGCGCGACACGGCTCGCTGCACGGTCTCGCGTCCGCGGAACCACTTGGCGTGCACGAACGGCACCCCGACGCTGATCGAGAACTCACCGCCATCCGCCGCCCCGGTCTGGGTGGCCGACCAGAAGGTGCCGGCCGGTGTGTCGGTGTACTGGTAGAACTCGGTCGTGCGGTTGGTGTGCGTGAAGGCGCTGCGGGCACTCCACTGCTTGCAGACGAACTGGCCTTCGATCGAACCGGTGACATCGACCGGCAGCGGCAGGCCGTCGTTCTCGTAGCCCTTCTGCAGGGCGCCGTCGCCGGTGACCCTGAGGAAGTGCAGCGGCATGTCCAGGTGTGAGGTGGCGAGGTTGGTCAGGCGCAGTGCCGCGGCCTCGTGGGTCACCCCGAACGCGTCACGGAAGTCCTCGACCGAGAGCTCGCGCTCGCGTTTCGCGCGCGCGAGGAACGCGACGGACGCGGCAGGCGGCATCAGGCACGCGGCCGCGAAGTAGTTGATCTGGAGCCGCTGCCACAGGAATTCGGCATAGCTCGCCGGGCGCTCGTGCCCGAGCAGCCGGTGCCCCATCGCCTGCAGCGCCATCGACCGCAGCCCGTGCCCGCCGGGAATCGACGCCGGCGGCAGGTAGATCCGGTGGTTGACGAGGTCGGTCACCGAGCGGGTCGAGTTCGGAAGGTCGTTGACATAGATCAGGCTGAAGCCGAGCTGCTCGGCCATCACGCTCACCTCGCGGTGCGTGAGCGCGCCCGAGACGTGACCGGATGCCCGCACCCGGTCCTCGGCGAGCTCCTCGATGTCGGGCATGTAGTTGTTCTGCTCGCGCATGAGCTCGCGCAGCTCGGTGTTCGCCCGCCTGGCCTCCTCCGGCGTCGCGATCGCCTCGCTCGCGCGCCGCGCCAGCTCACGGTGCAACCCGATGAGCGACTCGAGGGCCGTGACGGGCATGCCCTTGGTGACCTTGACCTCTGGCAGGCCGAGTGCACCGTAGAGCGGGTTCTTCTGCGCCCGCGCGAGCTCGATCTCGAGCGCGGCCCGCTTGTTCGGCGCCTCGCCGTTGAGCAGGTCGGCGATCGGAACGCCGAGCACGGTCGCCACGTCCTGCAGGATCGACAATTTCGGTTCCCGCCGGCCGTTTTCGATGAGCGACAGTTGGCTGCCCGCGAGTCCGACCCTCTCGCCCAGCTGGTCGAGGGTGAGGCCGCGCTCGCCGCGATGGTGGCGGATGCGCAGGCCCAGGGTGACGAGGTCAGAGGCTCGAGTCGACATTCCTTAACAATATCTAAAGAAGCATGATTCTTAACAAGAGTTTTTTGATCCAAGAGGGAAGATTGCGCGCATTCTGGTTCTGCAGCACAAAGTTACGGACGACGAGTCACCGACGACAAGCCGGGCGGATGCTTCGATCACGACCGCAGGCATCCGCTGTACACCCCATACCGAGAAAGGCCAGGAGATGACCATCGCCCACTTCCGAGTCACATCCAGCGGAAGCGATTCCGACGACACTGCCGGTACCACGGATCCCAATCTACAGTCCTGGGTGGATTCCATCGCCCGGCTGACCCAGCCGGACGAAGTGATCTGGTGCGACGGTTCGAGCCGGGAGGCCGACGAACTCTCCAAGCAGCTCGTCGCAGAGGGCAAGCTCATCAAGCTGAACCCCGAGTGGCGTCCGAACAGCTACCTCGCCCGGACGAGCCCGTCCGACGTCGCCAGGGTCGAAGACCGCACCTTCATCTGCTCGACGGACCCCGACGACGCCGGCCCCACCAACAACTGGGCCGACCCCGCCGCGATGAAGGACGAGCTGCGCGCCGTCTTCGCCGGCAGCATGCGCGGCCGCACGATGTACGTCGTGCCGTTCTCGATGGGCCCGCTCGGCGGCCCGATCTCCCAGCTGGGCGTCGAGATCACCGACTCGCCATACGTCGTGCTCAACATGGGCATCATGACCCGGATGGGCAACGCCGTCCTCGAGCTGATCGAGGCAGGAGCCCGCTGGGTGCAGACCATCCACAGCGTCGGCTACCCGCTCACGGATGCCGCGGGCGAGACCCGCCCCGACGTCACGTGGCCCTGCAACGACACCAAGTACATCGTGCAGTTCCCCGAGACACGCGAGGTGTGGTCGTACGGCTCGGGCTACGGCGGCAACGCGCTGCTCTCGAAGAAGTCCTTCGCCCTGCGGATCGCGTCGGTGATGGCCCGCGACGAGGGCTGGCTCGCCGAGCACATGCTTCTGATCAAGGTCACCTCGCCGGAGGGACGCGCCGTACACCTCGCGGGCGCCTTCCCCTCCGCCTGCGGCAAGACCAACCTCTCGATGCTGCGCCCGACCATCCCCGGCTGGTCCGTCGAGACGATCGGCGACGACATCGCCTGGCTCCGACCCGGCCCCGACGGCCGCCTCTGGGCGATCAACCCGGAGGCGGGCTTCTTCGGCGTCGCCCCCGGCACCGGCATCGAGACCAACCCGACCGCGGTGCAGACCGTCTGGGGCAACACGATCTTCACGAACGTCGCCCTCCGCGACGACGGTGACGTCTGGTGGGAAGGCCTCACCGCGACCCCGCCGAGTCACCTGATCGACTGGGAGGGCAACGACTGGACGCCCTCGTCGCCGACGCCGGCCGCCCACCCGAACTCCCGCTTCACGGTCGCGGCGGCGCAGTGCCCCTCGATCTCCGACGACTGGGAGGCCGCGGGCGGCGTTCCGATCGACGCGATCCTCTTCGGCGGGCGGCGCGCCACGAACGTGCCCCTCGTCGCCCAGGCCCGCAGCTGGAAGCACGGCGTCTTCATGGGGGCGACGATCTCGTCCGAGAAGACCGCCGCCGCAGAGGGCACCGTCGGTGAACTCCGCCGCGACCCCTTCGCGATGCTCCCGTTCTGCGGCTACAACATGGCCGACTACTGGGCGCACTGGCTGAAGGTCGGCAAGGGCCTCGGCAGCCGCGCCCCCGAGATCTTCCAGGTCAACTGGTTCCGCAAGGGCGCGGACGGCAGCTTCCTCTGGCCCGGCTTCGGCGAGAACTCGCGGGTGATCGAGTGGATCGTGCGCCGCATCGAAGGGTCGACGGATGCCATCGACACTCCGATCGGACGCCTCCCCGCCGCGGGCGCCCTCGACCTTGCCGGTCTCGACCTCTCGGACGAGACCGTGGAGCAGCTGTTCCACATCGACAAGACCAGCTGGCTCGCCGAGTGCGACCTTACCGAGGACTACTTCGCCCAGTTCGGCGACCGGGTCCCCGCTGCGTTGCTCGCCGAACTCTCGAGCGTGCGCTACCACCTCAAGGGGTAGCGGCGGGCCGTCGGGGCCGACCGGCGGCATCCGCTGCCCGGCCCGCCCCGGCTCAGGGGGCGATGAGTTTGCGGGCGGCGGCGACCGCTGCGGCGCGGCGGCGCTCCCGCACGGATGCCTCCGGCGCGCTGCCCGGGGCGGGGAACACCCCGGGGGAGTGCACCCACGACGTCGCGAGCGAGAAGACGAGGGTGACGAGGTCTTCCGGATCCCAGCCGGGGTCGATCTCGCCCCGGGACTGGGCTGCCGCGATCGCGGCCGCCTCCGGGCCGTTGCGCCATTCCGAGGTCGTCGGTAGCAGCGCGGCGGCGCCCTCGAGCCTGGCCCAGTCGAGCATCCGCACGTGCTCGGGGTACTCGACGACGTGGTCGAAGACCCGGCCGACGAAGCCGGGCAGGTCGTCCGTGTCCATAGGGATCGCGGCCATCACGTCGCGCCGGTTGACCTCGAGCACCGCGGTGAACAGGGCGCCCTTGTCGCCGAAGTATGCATAGAGGCGCTCCTTGCTCGCCTTCGCGGCCGTGGCGATGCGGTCGACGCGCGCGCCGGCCAGTCCGTACCGGGCGAACTCGGCCTGGGCTGCATCGAGAATTCGCTCGCGGGTCGCTTCACCGTCACTTCTCATGACTAAGATCATACCTATCCCAACCAACTAGTTCGTTTGAATAGGATTTCTGTCTCGATGAGTTCCCCTGCTCCTGCTCTCTCCGTCTCCTCCCCGCCCCTGCACGATCCCGCAGCTCACCCGCGCCGCTGGTGGCTCCTCGCCGTGCTCGCACTGGCCCAGCTCATGGTCGTGCTCGACGGGACCATCGTCAACATTGCCCTGCCGAAGGCGCAGCTCGCCCTCGGCATGAGCGACGGCGACCGCACCTGGGTCGTCACGATCTACGCCCTCGCCTTCGGCTCGCTGCTGCTGCTCGGCGGCCGCATCGCTGACTACTGGGGCCGCAAGCGCTCCTTCCTCGTCGGGATGGCCGGCTTCGCGCTCGCATCCATGGTCGGCGGCCTCGCAGACACCACCACCCAGCTTCTGATCTCCCGCGGCCTGCAGGGTGCATTCGCCGCCCTGCTCGCCCCGGCCTCTCTCGCGATCCTCACGATCACCTTCCCCGGCGGCAAGGACCGGATCAAGGCCTTCGCCGTCTACGGCGCGATCGGTGGCGGCGGCGCGGCCGTCGGCCTCGTGCTCGGCGGGGTGCTCACCGAGTTCACCAGCTGGAACTGGTGCCTGCTCGTCAACGTGCCGATCGCCCTCGTCGCGATCCTCGCCGCGATCCCGCTGATGCAGGAGAGCCGCGCGCACGGAAATACCCGCTATGACCTGCCCGGCGTGATCCTCATCGTCACCGGCCTCGCCTCACTCGTCTATGGCTTCAGCCAGGCCGAGAACGGCTGGGGGCGGGTCGAGACGATCGGCTTCCTCGCCCTCGGCGTCGTGCTCCTCGTGGCCTTCGTCATCGTCGAGGCCCGGGCGACGAACCCGCTGCTGCCGCTCCGGGTCGTCACCGACCGGGTCCGCGGCGGGGCCTTCCTGGTTTCGCTGCTCACCGGAGCGAGCCTCCTCGGCGGTCTTTTCTTCCTCACCCTGTACTTCCAGATCGTGCTCGGTTACTCGCCGCTGCGTTCCGGGCTCGCCTCACTCCCGATGACGGCGACCATCATGGTCTGCGCGACCGCGCTCTCCGGCATCCTGCCGAAGGTCGGCGTGCGCCTGCCCCTGACGATCGGCCCGGTCATCGCCGCCGCCGGGCTCGCCTGGTTGTCCTTCGTCACTGTCCAGGACGACTACGTGCTGCGTGTGCTGCCGGGTGTCATCCTGCTCGGCATCGGCCTCGCAGCCATCTTCGTACCGCTGCAAAACGTCGCCCTCGCCGGCATCGACGCGCACGACGCGGGCGTGGCCAGCGCCGCGGTGTCCGCGACCCAGCAGATCGGCGGGTCGATCGGCACCGCCCTGTTCACCGCCCTGTACACGGCCGCGATCTCGAGCTACCTGGCCTCGAACCCGGCGACGCCGACCGTTCAGCTCGACGCCTTCGTGAGCGGGTATTCGGTCGCGTTCCTCTGGGCTGCCGGGCTGATCCTGCTCGCCGCTCCGATCTCGTTCTTCATGATCAAGCACTCGAAGGCGGACCTGGTCGGTGCCCCCGAGATCGTGCACCTGGGCTGACCGGGTCTGTGTGCCTCGCGCGTGCTCGGCGTCACCTGGACCGCGCGGGGCTCACTCAGGAGATCCGGCGGGATGCGCAGCCGGGGCCGCGGAACAGTGCGGCAGTTCCGACCAACCGGTGCGGATTTCCTGAGTTCGCCCCCGCGGGCGGTCGTAGGATGCTGGCATGGACGACGAGGCCGCACTGATCCAGAAGCGCATCGACCGGTTCCTCCGCGAACGGCTGCGGCCGGCCGTGTACCGCGCGGTCGTGCCGCTGCAGGTCTCGGCCTGGGTGTCGGCGGCTCCGGTAAAGGATGCCCCCGCGACCTTCGCCGAGGCCGTGCAGCAGTCCTATGCTCCGTTCGCCCCCGGCGAGGCATGGGGCCGCCCCTGGGCGACGGTCTGGTTCCACGCGACGGGCGTGATCCCCGCGGGCTGGGCCGGGCAGCCCGGTACCCGGATCGAGGCCGTCGTCGACCTCGGCTTCACCGACACGACGCCGGGGTTCCAGGCCGAGGGCATCGCCTGGACCGCAGGCGGTGCCGTGATCAAGGGGATCGCACCGCGCAACCGCTCCCTGCCGCTTGCGCCGCTGGTACCGCGACCGTTGGACGCAACGGGCGCCCCGGCATCCGTCGACTTCTACGTCGAGGCGGCCGCCAACCCCGACGTCACCGCGGGCTTCACGTTCGTGCCGACCCGGAACGGCGACCCGGCCACGGCCGGCACCGAACCGCTCTATCGGCTGCGACAGCTCGACCTCGCGCTCCGCGACGACGAGGTCTGGGAGTTACTGCAGGACGTCCTCGCCCTCGACGGTCTCCGCCGTGCCCTGCCGCACGGGTCGACGCGCGCTGCCGGGATCCTGCGCGCCCTCGAGCGCTGTCTCGACGTGCTCGATCCGGATGATGTCTCCGGATCGGCCGCGCGAGGCCGGGCCGTGCTCGCCCCCGCGCTCGCGCAGCCCGCCGCCGCGAGCGCGCACCGGGTGCACGCGGTCGGGCACGCCCACATCGACAGTGCCTGGCTCTGGCCGGTGCGGGAGACCGTGCGCAAGGTCGCCCGCACGTTCTCGAACGTACTGGCCCTGGCCGGGGAGTATCCGGGATTCACCTTCGCCGCGTCATCCGCCCAGCAGTACGCCTGGCTCAAGAAGTACTACCCCGAGCTGTTCGAGCGGGTGCGCGCCCAGGTCGCCGCGGGTGCTTTGGTGCCCGTCGGTGGGATGTGGGTCGAGTCGGACACGAATATGCCCGGCGGGGAATCCCTGGCCAGGCAGTTCGTCGCCGGCAAACGGTTCTTCCTCGAGGAGTTCGGGATCGAGCCGCTCGAGGTCTGGCTGCCGGACTCGTTCGGCTATTCCGCAGCGCTCCCGCAGATCATCGCGGCGGCGGGGTCGCGCTGGTTCCTCACCCAGAAGTCGTCCTGGAACGAGACGAACCCGATGCCGCACCATTCCTTCCGCTGGGAGGGCATCGACGGCACCCGCATCTTCACGCACTTCCCGCCCGTCGACACCTACAGTTCCGACCTCTCCGGCGCGGATCTCGCCCGTGCGGAGACCCAGTATTCCGAGAAGGGCATGGCCAACACCTCGCTCGTCCCCTTCGGCTGGGGCGACGGCGGGGGCGGCCCGACGGTAGAGATGATCGCCGCCGCCCGCCGGACCGCCTCGCTCGAAGGGTCACCGACGGTCGAGCTCTCCACCCCGCGACGGTTCTTCGAGGCCGCAGAGGCCGAGTACCCGGAGGCGCCGATCTGGTCGGGTGAGCTCTACCTCGAGTTCCACCGCGGTACATACACGTCGCAGGCCCGGACCAAACGCGGCAACCGGCGCAGCGAGCATCTGCTGCGGGAGGCCGAGCTCTGGGCCGCGACCGCGAGCATCCGCACCGGGGCCGCCTACCCGTATGACGCGCTCGAGCGGGCCTGGCAGACCGTGCTGCTCCAGCAGTTCCACGACATCCTGCCCGGTTCCTCGATCGCCTGGGTGCACCAGGAGGCCGAACGCCGCTACGCGGAGGTCGCTCGGGACCTCGGTGCGCTCGTCGCGGCATCCGTGACCGCACTCTGCGGCGCCGGCGACCGAACCGTGGCACTCAACGCGGGTCCATACGCCCTGTCCGGTGTGCCAGCCCTCGGTGCCGGTCCGGGCGCGACGGTCAGAAACGACGCGGGCCTGGCGGATGCCCCCGCGACCGTGGCCCGCACGGCGTCCGGTCTGCTCGTGCTCGCGAACGGCCTCGTCAGCGTCTCGATCGACGCCGACGGACTCCTCACCTCCCTCCACGACCTCCTCGCCGACCGGGAACTCATCCCGTCGGGCACCCGCGGCAACCGGCTGCTGCTGCACCGCGACACTCCCACCCAGTGGGACGCCTGGGACATCGACGCCCACTACAAGCGCACGACCGTTCCGCTTGACGCCGCCGTGTCCGTCGAGGTCGTCACCGACACGCCCGCCGAGGCCTGCGTGCGGGTGACGCGGGAGTTCGGCGGTTCCCGACTCGTGCAGGACATCACCCTCGCCGCCGGCTCCCCGGCGCTCGACCTCGCCTTCGACGTGGACTGGCACGAACGCCAGAAGCTCCTGAAGATCGAGTTCCCGTTCGACGTGCACGCCGAACGGGCCGCCTCGGAAATCCAGTTCGGGCACGTCTATCGCCCGACGCACGCGAACACCTCCTGGGACACCGCCCGCTTCGAAACCTGCGCGCACCGCTGGGTGCACGTCGGCGAGCTCGGCTACGGGGTGGCGGTGGCCAACGATTCCACCTACGGCCACGACATGACCCGCACGACGGATGCCGCCGGCCGCGCCACGACGACGGTGCGGCTGTCGCTCCTGCGCGCGGCACTCTTCCCGGACCCCGAGGCCGACCAGGGCAGGCACGCCTTCCGGGTCTCGGTGCGACCGGGCGCGAGCATCGCGGACGCGATCACCGAGGGCTACCGGCTCAATCTCCCGCTGCGCACCGTGACCGGTGTCGCGAGCGACAGCATCGAATCGCTCCTCGAGGTCGACAACCCCGCCATCGTGATCGAGGCGGTCAAGCTCGCCGAAGACCGCAGCGGCGACCTGGTCGTGCGCATCTACGAGGCGCACGGGTCCCGGGCGCGTGCCCGGGTCATCCGCCGCTTCGAGGCAGCGGATGCCTACCCGACCGACCTGCTCGAACGCCGGCGGGCAGAACCCGGCCTTCCGCTCGCGCAAGCGGGCCAGCTTCTCGACATCGAGCTGCGGCCGTTCCAGCTCGTCACCCTCCGCTACCCCCGACCGATTCGACGGAGTTCTTAGGGATCTCGGACCAAGACCGGCCTCCCACGTGGCGGAAGAGCAAGAACTCCGTCGAATTCGTCAGGGGTCAGTGCGGGCACCGGGCGTGCGTCCCGGCGCGGTTAAACGAGCAGCTGGTGCTTGGCGAGCTCGCGATAGAGCGGCGTCGACACGACGAGCTCGGAGTGCGTCCCGGTCCCGATCACCTGGCCGTGGTCGAGCACCACGATCTGGTCGGAGTCGACGACGGTCGAGAGCCGGTGCGCGATCACGATGAGCGTGCGGTCGACGGCGACGGCGTCGATCGCGGCCCGCATCAACTGCTCGTTGACCCCGTCGAGGCTCGAGGTCGACTCGTCGAGCAGCAGGATCGGCGGCGCCGCGAGCAGCGCCCGCGCGATCGCGAGCCGCTGGCGCTCCCCGCCGGAGAGCATCACGCCGGATTCCCCGACGGCAGCGCCGAGCCCGGCCGGGTCGCGCTCGAGCACCTCGCCGAGGTTGACCGCGTGGAGTACGGCGATGCACTCCTCGTCGGTCGCATCCGGCGCCGAGAGCACGAGGTTGTCGCGCAGCGAGCCGGCGAGCACGGGGGCGTCCTGCTCGACGTAGCCGATCTGCGACCGCAGCGCCGTGCGATCCAGGGTGCGGATGTCCAGCCCACCCAGTCGGACGACGCCCGCGTTCGGGTCGTAGAACCGTTCGATGAGCGCCAGAATGGTGCTCTTCCCGGCGCCGACATCACCCCGGAGAAGGTGGAGTAGATCGGAATGGTCGTCTTGAGGGGCTTGACGTAGTGCGGGGCGA
>NZ_JASJVF010000066.1:0-14398 GCF_035019805.1 Cryobacterium sp. 10I1 | reverse complement strand
TCTCCGACGGTCTCGTGCGCGGTCACATCGACGGCCGACCTGGTTCCACACACGGGGGTTCTGTTCGGGGTCAACCTGGACTGGGGCGCCGAGACCCTCGCCGAATTCAGCGGTAGCGGCCTCCGTCCCGCGGTCGCCGTCTCCTTCTCCGGCCTGCCGATGAGTGCGGACGACCGCGCCAACGTCGGGGCCGCAGCGGGCCAGGTGCTCGCCAACGGCGGCGAACTCCTGCTCACCCTCGAACCTCGCGCGGGTCTCGCCGCCATCACCCCTGCCGTTGCCGACAACCTCGGCGCCCTGCTCGGCGGACTCAACAACCGCGGCGTACCCGTCGTCGTGCGCTTCGCCCACGAAATGAACGGGTCCTGGTACGAGTGGGGCCAGCAGCCGACGGAGTATGTCGCGGCGTTCCGCAGGGTCGCGGACGCCGTGAAACGCGATGCCCCTGGTTCGGCGATGATGTGGGCGCCGAACTACGGCGGCGGCTATCCCTTCGCCGGTGGAGTGTACGCGGCGAAGCCCGGCACGCCCGATTTCACCGCCCTGGACACAGACGGCGACGGCACGCTCACCATCAGGGACGACCCCTACCTGCCGTACTACCCCGGAGACGACGTGGTGGACTGGGTCGGCATGTCCCTGTACCACTGGGGATCCGCATACCCCTGGGGCGAGGACGAAGTGCCGGAGCCCGGCAAGTTCGCCGCCCAGCTCACCGGAACCTACGCAGGGCTCGCCGGCGACGAGACCGCCACGCCCGACTTCTACGGCGTCTACGGCGAGGGGCACGGCAAACCCGTCGCGATCCCGGAAACCGCGGCGCTCGTGGTGTCCGGGGGAGATCCGGCCCAGGAACTGGCGATCAAGCGGGCGTGGTGGCGCCAGGTGTTCTCGGCCGACACGGCGACGAGGTTCCCCAGGCTGCACATGATCAACTGGTTCGAGTGGGAGAAATACGAGACCGAGATCGGGGCGCGCGTCGACTGGACCCTCGCCCGCAGCGCCGCGGTACGGTCGGCCTTCCTCAGCGATCTTCCGGGCTGGCTGATCTTCGGGCATCCCGACGAGTCGTGCGCCCAGAAGGCCGGTTAACGCGGCCGGGACTGCCGCCGGACGCCGGCAAGGCGATAGCCTGTCCACGTGTCTATGTCTGAGAATCCGTTCGGCCAGGTCCTCGTCGCCCTGGTAACCCCCTTCACCGCCGACGGTGAGGTCGACTGGGCGGGCGTGGCGAAGCACATCGACGACGTGATCACGGCCGGAGCAGACGGCATCGTCGTGACCGGAACAACGGGGGAGACCTCGACCCTCACCGACGCGGAGAAATTGCGCCTCGTCGAGGTCGGCAAGGACGTCGCGGCCGGCCGCGCGAAGATCATCATGGGCGGTGGCTCGAACGAGACCGCGCACGCGATGCAGCTGGCCAGGCAGAGCGAGAAGGCCGGCGCCGACGGCAACATGATCGTCACCCCGTACTACAACAAGCCCACCCAGGCCGGCATCCTCACCCACTTCCGCATGATCGCCGACGCGACCGACCTGCCGGTGATCCTCTACGACATCCCCGGCCGCACCGGCGTCGCGATCGCATACGAGACTCTGCTGCGCGCCGCGAAGCACCCCAACATCCTCGCCGTCAAGGACGCCAAGGGCGACCTCGCCCAGGTGAGCCGCGTGCTCAACCAGACCGACCTGCTCTACTTCTCCGGCGACGACCCCAACGTGCTCCCGCACCTGTCGATCGGCGCGACCGGACTGATCGGCGTGACCGCGAACATCGCGGCGACCCCGTACCGGCAGATGGTCGACGCGGTCAACGCCGGCGACCTCAAGACCGCAACCGCCGCACACAAGCAGCTCGAGCCGCTCGTGCGCGCCGTGATGACCCACGTGCCCGGAACCGTCGCCGCCAAGTACATCCTGCACGGCCTCGGGCGCATCACGAGCCCCCGCGTGCGGCTGCCCCTCGTCGGCCCGGAGGAATGGGAAGCCGCCGAGATCGAGGACGAGATCGACCTCGTCAAGAACATCCCCGGTGTGGACTTCTCTAACTTCCGCCCGGACCGCAACGCCGCCGCCGGCGGGGCCCTGCCCAAGATCGCCGGAACCACCCGCTAGTCAGCACACCGAACCACGAGGAGGGCCCATGCCCATCGACGTCTACGAACCGGCCACACTCGAACCGGGAACGCTCCGGATCATCCCGATCGGCGGCCTCGGCGAGATCGGCCGGAACATGACGTCGTTCGAGATCGACGGCAAGATCCTGATCGTCGACTGCGGCGTGCTCTTCCCCGAGGAGCACCAGCCGGGCGTCGACCTGATCCTGCCCGACTTCAGCCCGATCAGGGACCGCCTCGACGACATTCTCGGCGTGGTGCTGACGCACGGGCACGAGGACCACATCGGCGCCGTACCGTACCTGCTCAAGCTGCGGGCGGACATCCCCCTGATCGGTTCGGGGCTCACCCTCGCGTTCATCGAAGCCAAGCTCAAGGAACACCGGATCGTGCCGTACACGCTCCAGGTCGCCGAGGGGCAGACCGAGCGGCTCGGCCCGTTCAACCTCGAGTTCGTCGCGGTCAACCACTCCATCCCGGATGCCCTCGCCGTCGCGATCAAGACCGCGGGCGGCACCGTGCTGCACACCGGCGACTTCAAGATGGACCAGCTCCCTCTCGACCACCGGCTGACCGACCTGCGCGAGTTCGCCAGGCTCGGCACTGAGGGAGTCGACCTCTTCCTCGTCGACTCCACCAACGCGGATGTCCCCGGCTTCACCGCCTCGGAGCGGCTGATCGGTCCCGTCCTCGACGACGTCATCGCCCGGGCTCCGCGCCGCGTCATCGTCGCGAGCTTCTCCAGCCACGTGCACCGGGTGCAGCAGGTGCTCGACGCCGCGCACGCCAACGGACGCCGGGTCGCCCTGCTCGGCCGCTCCATGGTGCGCAACATGACCATCGCAGCCGATCTCGGCTACCTGACCGTGCCGGAAGGGGTGCTCGTCGACTTCAAGAAGGCCGGCAGCATCCCCGACGACAAGATCGTCTACATGTCGACCGGCTCCCAGGGCGAACCGATGGCCGTGCTCGCGCGGATGGTCAACCAGGACCACCAGGTCGAGGTCGGCCCCGGCGACACCGTGATCCTCGCGAGCTCACTCATCCCCGGCAACGAGAACGCGGTCTACCGCATCATCGACGGCCTGACCAAGCTCGGTGCCAACGTCGTGCACAAGGGCAACGCAAAGGTCCACGTCTCCGGCCACGCCGCCGCGGGCGAGCTCACCTACTGCTACAACATCCTGAAGCCCAAGAACGTGCTCCCGGTGCACGGCGAATACCGGCACCTCGTCGCCAACGCGAAGCTCGCCGCCGAGACCGGGGTGCCGCCGGAGAACGTCATCCTCGCCGAAGACGGCACCGTGCTCGACCTCAAGGACGGCGTCGTGCGGAAGGTCGGCCAGCTCGACCTCGGCTACGTCTACGTCGACGGCTCCACCGTCGGCGAGATCACCGAGGCCGACCTCAAGGACCGGCGCACCCTCGCAGAGGAGGGCTTCATCTCGATCATCATCGTCGTCGACGCCAAGACCGGCAACGTCATCGTCGGCCCGGAGATCCACGCGAAGGGCTTCGCGGAGGACGACTCTGTCTTCGATGCGGTGCTGCCCAAGATTCGCGCCGCCCTCGGCGAGGCCGCCGAGAACGGGGTCCGCGACCCGCACGCGCTGCAGCAGATCGTGCGCCGCACGGTCGGCCGGTGGGTCAACGTCACGTTCCGCCGCCGCCCGATGATCGTGCCGCTCGTCATCGAGGCCTAGGGTCGCCGGAGGCGCTCGCGTGTGCGGCGCCACGACCAGGACCGCGTGGGCTCACGCGGAATCGGTGGCTCGGCGGTACCGTGGACTTCATGGCCACGAGCACTAAGTCGACCGGGCGCGCCCGCACCACGCCGGCCCGCGGTACGCCCGCGCGCAAGCCGGCTGCCCGCACCACAGCACAGAAGACGGTCAAGTTCGCCGCAGCGGAGACCGAACCCGGCCTCTTCGTGCGCTCCTGGCTCGCCCTCGCCCATGTCGCCGGCGCCGCCGCTCGCGCACTCGGCCCGGAAAAGCTCTCCAAAGAGGAACGCCGCGACGGCCTGCCGTTCTTCCTCGTGCTGCTCGCCGTTGCCGGCGCGGTCGTGGAATGGTTCCTGATCGACAACGCGATCGCCCGCAACTTCGACGCCTGGACCTTCGGCGGGCTCTTCGGCCGGGTCGCGTTCGCCCTGCCGGTGATCCTCTTCGTCTTCGCGATCTGGCTGTTCCGCAAGCCCAGTTCTGTGCACGACAACGGGCGCATCGGCATCGGCCTGAGCCTGCTGCTCGTCTCCGTCTCGGGGCTCTGCCACGTCTACGGCGGCCAGCCGACGCCCACCCAGGGCATGAACGTGCTCGCCCTCTCCGGCGGCGTGATCGGCTGGATGATCGCAGCCCCGCTGATCGCCCTCACGACGGCCATCGGCGCCACCGCCATCATCATCCTGCTGCTCGCCCTGAGCCTGCTGATCATCACGAAGACCCCGCCGAACCGGATCGGCCAGCGTTCGCGCGAGCTCTACGCCTGGCTGTTCGGCGCGGAGCTCTCCACGGAGGACGAGCGCGCGGCGGCGAAGACCGCGAAACTCGAGCGCGCCGAGAAGACCGCCCAGGTCGAACTCGACGGTCTCGACGGCGAGCCGGACGGCAACAGCGCCCTGCCCTGGTGGCGTCGCAACAACAGCAAGCGCGAGGAAGACCCTGACTTCGGTGGCGCCCTCGTGTCGGATGCCGGCGCTCACGGTTCGAAGGCGGGCGACGGCCCGTCCGGGGCCGGCGACGATCCCCTCAGCACCCTTCTCGGCGGCGACGGCCGAGGCGGCTTCGACAGCGCCATCGCGCCCGCGGACGGGTCCCCGGTGCCGACACCGGCCACGCCGTTCTCGGTCGGGCTGTCCGGCGGCGGTTCCGGCGGCGACCACTACGGCACAGAGGTACTCGAGGACCTGCTCCGCGCCGAGGACGCCATCAAGCGTTTCACCGGCGAGATCGATGTGCCGCGCGGCTCGGACTTCGGCCTGCACGACGACGAGGCGACCGGCGGCCCAGGCTCGGCCGCGGCGGCGGGACTCACCGAGGTGCTTCCGGGACTCGACGGCCTGGGTGCCGCAGGGGCGACCGGTGCGGTGCCCGGCGAGGACGGGCATCCGCTGCACCCGGACACCGGCGATCACCCGGCCGTGCCGTACGAGCTGCCGTCGAACACGACCCTGACCGCCGGACCTCCCGCGAAGGCGCGCTCGGCGGCGAACGACGTCATCGTCACGTCGATCACCGAGGTGCTCACCCAGTTCCAGGTCGACGCCCGGGTGACCGGGTTCTCCCGCGGCCCGACCGTGACCCAGTACGAGATCGAACTCGGCCCCGGCGTCAAGGTCGAACGGGTCACCGCCCTCAGCAAGAACCTCTCGTACGCGGTCGCGTCCAACGAGGTGCGCATCCTCTCGCCGATCCCCGGCAAGAGCGCGATCGGCATCGAGATCCCGAACACCGACCGCGAGATCGTCACCCTCGGCGACGTGCTCCGCTCGGCGGCGGCCACGAACAGCACCCACCCGATGACCATCGGCGTCGGCAAGGACGTCGGCGGCGGATTCGTCGTGGCCAACCTCGCCAAGATGCCCCACCTGCTCGTCGCCGGTTCGACCGGTTCCGGTAAGTCGAGCTTCGTGAACTCGATGATCACGAGCCTGTTGATGCGCGCCCAGCCGAGCGACGTGCGCATGGTGCTGATCGACCCGAAGCGGGTCGAACTCGCCGCATACGCCGGCGTGCCCCACCTCATCACGCCCATCATCACGAGCCCAAAGAAGGCCGCCGAAGCGCTGCAGTGGGTCGTCAAAGAGATGGACATGCGCTACGACGACCTGGCCAGCTTCGGTTTCCGCCACATCGACGACTTCAACAAGGCCGTCGTCGGCAACGAGATCGTGCTTCCGGCCGGGAGCGCGCGCACCCTCAAGCCGTACCCGTACCTGCTCGTCGTCGTCGACGAGCTCGCCGACCTGATGATGGTCGCCCCGCGCGACGTCGAAGACTCGATCGTGCGGATCACGCAGCTCGCCCGTGCCTCCGGCATCCACCTCGTGCTCGCCACCCAGCGTCCGAGCGTCGACGTCGTCACCGGCCTGATCAAGGCCAACGTGCCGTCCCGCCTCGCGTTCGCGGTGACGAGCGTCACCGACTCCCGGGTCATCCTCGACCAGCCGGGCGCGGACAAGCTCATCGGCCAGGGCGACGCGCTCTTCCTGCCGATGGGCGCATCCAAGGCCATCCGCGTGCAGGGCGCCTGGGTCAGCGAGGCGGAGATCGAACGGGTCGTCAAGCACGTCACCCAGCAGGCCCGCCCCGACTACCGGCCGGACGTCTCGATGGAGGCGCCGCGCAAGGAGATCGACTCCGACATCGGAGACGACCTCGAGGTGCTCCTCGCCGCCGCCGAACTCGTCGTGTCGACCCAGTTCGGCTCGACCTCGATGCTGCAGCGCAAGCTGCGCGTCGGCTTCGCCAAGGCCGGCCGGCTGATGGACCTGCTCGAGTCCCGCGAGATCGTCGGCCCGTCCGAGGGGTCGAAGGCCCGCGACGTGCTCGTCACCGTCGAACAGCTCCCGAGCGTGCTCGCCCTGCTCCGCGGTTCCGACGACGAGCACCACGCCGCAACGGCGGCCCGCCAGGCCAACGCCGCCCACGAGGCGGATACCCGCCGCGATTCCCAGCCCGACCCCCGCTACGCCGGCGACCCGGTCGCGAAAATGAGCGAGGGCTACCCTGAGGAAGAGGCGTCGTCAGCAGACGAGGATGCCTGGAACCTCACCGGCAGGGACTGATCATGGCCACAGCATCCGAACCCGTCGCACACCCCAGCAACTGGAACCTGCCCAACCTGATCACGGTCGTGCGGATCCTGCTCGCCCCGCTGTTCATCTGGATGCTGCTCGCCGACGCCGGCCAGGACGGCGCGCTGCGCTGGGCGGCCGCCGTGCTGTTCATCCTCGCGATCGCCACCGACGGGATCGACGGAGCGATCGCCCGCAAGTACAACCTCGTCACCGACCTCGGCAAGCTGCTCGACCCGATCGCCGACAAGGTGCTCACCGGGGGAGCGCTCGTCGCCCTCTCGATCCTCGGCGAACTGTGGTGGTGGGTCACGATCGTGATCCTGGTCCGCGAGCTCGGCATCACGGCGTTCCGCTTCGTGATGCTCCGCGACCGGGTCATCCCGGCCTCCCGCGGCGGCAAGCTCAAGACGATCATGCAGTCCGTCGCGATCTCGCTCTTCCTCGTGCCGCTCTGGCTCGTGCTCGGCGACTGGATCCACTGGGTCAACTACGCGGCCATGGCCGTCGCGCTCGTGCTGACCGTGTCGACCGGCATCGACTACCTCGTCGCCGCCCGGCGTGTCTCGCGCCAGTCCCGGCACGACGGCTGACCTGCCGTGACCATCCATACGACCGATGTGCCCGATCCGACTGATGTGCCCGAGCCGACCGATGTGACGGTGAATGCGACCGAAGCGGATGATCCGACCGCGGCCCTGATCTTCGAACTCACCAGCCGGGGCCTCACCATCGCCGTGGCCGAGTCCCTGACCGGGGGAGCACTCGCGGCCGAACTCATCAGGATCCCCGGGGCATCCGTCGTCGTCGCCGGCGGCATCGTCGCGTACCAGACCGAACTCAAGCACACCCTCCTCGGCGTCGACCCCGCACTCCTCGCCGCGCACGGCCCCGTCGATCCGGAGGTCGCGCGCCAGATGGCCGCGGGCGCGCGCAGGCGGCTCACCCTCGGCGGCCGCGGCGCGGATATCGGGGTCGCGACGACCGGTGTCGCCGGTCCGGACCCCCAGGGCGACCGGCAACCGGGGACGGTCTATCTCGGCCTCTCAATCGGAACCGAATCCTCGGCGGTCCTGCTCACCCTCACCGGTGACCGCGCCGCGATCCGGGCGAAAACGGTCCGGGCGGCCGTCGAAGCTGTGCGTGGGCTGATAGCCACGTTACCGACGGAATAGTTCGCGTAAACGCTGGGTTACACAGTACATATTCACAAGCAAACCCCAGTCGTTCTGGGTAGTCTGCAGGAGTCGGGTGGATGTAGTACTGTTATCCATCCGCCACCGGCATGACCGAAGTAGCTTTACTTGATAAGGCTGCACTTGATAAGTAATAGAAGGAGGTTCCGATGATTCTTGTACGACAGGAAATCGGCGATGTGCTCAGGGACTTCCGACTTCAGAAAGGGCGCACACTGCGTCAGGTCGCCAGCAAGGCCAGCGTGGCCCTGGGTTACCTGAGCGAAGTGGAGCGCGGCCAGAAGGAAGCGTCATCCGAGATTCTGGCGTCCGTCGCTGACGCGCTGGACACCCCGATCTCGGTCATCATGCGTGAGGTGGGAGACCGCCTCGCCGTCATCGAGGGAATCGATCGTTTCCCCGACACCGTTCCCGACGAGCTCGTCGCGACGTACGACACCGGCATGATGGTTCGTTGACCCCGGCCTTCCCCATCCCCTCCTTCCCCGCCGTTGAGGTGGCTTCGTGAGACTCAGTGAATTCCGTCAGGCGTTGAAAGACGAATTCGGCGAGTCGTACGGTCGTGTGCTGACCCGCGACCTCGTGCTCACCTCGCTCGGGAACACCGCCGACCAGGCCCTGGCCGGCGGTGTTCCGGCGCGCGACGTCTGGCTCGCGCTGTGCGCGGAGACCGACGTGCCCAAGAGCCGTTGGTTCGGCGCAGGGGTGCCGGCGCCGCGCCCGTAGTCTTCCTCCGGACTTCGACGACGCACCCGTTTCGGCGCGTCGGTGCTCGAATACGTGTTCGACCTTTGGTAGGCTCCTCACCAGCAGGAGTCAGTGCAGAAGTGTCCACCGTCGTAGCGCTTCCCGATCAATGTCGGGGGTGCGGCGTACAGTCGCCTTCGTCAGTGACAGACAGCGAATGCCTTGTCCCAGAGCACACACCGGGGTCCTCCCGGTGAGTGTTTCGCGACAGCCTATAGGCGCCGAAACGCACGACCGAAGGAGACCCACCATGGCATCAGCAGCAGACCGCGAGAAGGCGCTCGACACCGCGCTCGCCCAGATCGACCGCCAGTTCGGCAAGGGTTCGATCATGCGCCTCGGCAGCGACGACCGGGCACCGGTCGAAACCATTTCCACCGGTTCGATCGCACTGGACGTGGCCCTCGGCATCGGCGGGCTCCCGCGCGGGCGCATCGTCGAGATCTACGGTCCGGAGTCCTCCGGTAAGACCACGCTCACCCTGCACGCCATCGCCAATGCCCAGAAGGGCGGCGGCATCGCCGCGTTCATCGACGCCGAGCACGCGCTCGACCCTGATTACGCAAAGAAGCTCGGCGTCGACATCGATGCCCTCCTCGTCTCCCAGCCCGACACGGGGGAGCAGGCGCTCGAAATCGCCGACATGCTCGTGCGCAGCGGCTCGATCGACCTCATCGTCATCGACTCCGTCGCCGCCCTCGTGCCCCGCGCCGAGATCGAGGGCGAGATGGGCGACTCCCATGTCGGCCTCCAGGCCCGGCTGATGTCGCAGGCCCTCCGCAAGCTCACCGGCGGGCTCAGCCAGACCAACACCACGATGATCTTCATCAACCAGCTCCGCGAGAAGATCGGTGTCTTCTTCGGCAGCCCGGAAACCACCGCGGGCGGCAAGGCACTCAAGTTCTACGCCTCGGTTCGCCTCGACATCCGCCGGATCGAGACCCTGAAGGACGGCACAGAAGCCGTCGGTAACCGCACCAGGGTCAAGGTCGTCAAGAACAAGATGGCGCCGCCCTTCAAGCAGGCCGAGTTCGACATCATCTACGGCATCGGCATCTCCCGCGAGGGCAGCCTGATCGACTTCGGTGTCGAACAGGGAATCGTGAAGAAGTCCGGCGCCTGGTACACCTACGACGGCGACCAGCTCGGGCAGGGCAAGGAGAACTCCCGGAACTTCCTGCTGAAGAACCCGGACATGGCCAACGAGATCGAGAGCAAGATCCTCTTCAAGCTCGGCATCTCGCCGGAAGGCGCAGCCGCCAAGAAGGCCGCCGCCGCCGCGGAAGCTGCGACGGAGCTCGCCGCGAAGGAGGCCGCGACCGCTGCCCGCGCGGCGGCAGGGGACGACGTGACTCAGCCGAAGACCACCCAGGCCAGGCTCGCCGCCCGGAAGGGCGCGTAAGCATGGTGCACTTCGAACCCAAGGCCGAGCCGGACATCAAGCCGGCCGCCGCGGCGGCCACCGGAGCCCCGGCCAAGCGTCGGGGCACTCTCGCGACGGTGAGCTACCTGCCGGGCGCCCAGGCATCCTCCTCTGCCGGGGACGTCTCCGAGGTTGACTCCGGCGGGGTCGCCTCGGGTGCGGTCGATACCGGAGACCTCGACCACGCCGTCGACCCGGACAGCGAACACGCCGAGCAGGTCCTCCTGCAGCGGCTTCGCGGTCGCTCGTTGTCCATCTCCGAGGCCCGCGGCGTGCTCGTCGGACTCGACCTTCCGGAGAGCGAGATCGAAGAGATCGTCGAACGGTTCATCCGCCTCGACTATCTCGACGAAGCGAAGCTCGCCGAGCAGATCGTTTACAGCCAGCACGAGCGCAAGGGCCTTGGGCGCTCCGGCGTCCAGGCCGAGATGCGCCGCCGCGGCCTCGACAAGGAGCTCATCGCGGAGACGCTCGACGCCATGCCCGACGACGAGACCGAACGGGCCATCGAGGTCGCGATCAAGCGCGTGCAGCAGCTGGGCCGCCTCGACGATCGCACCATCGATCGCCGGCTCAATGCATTTCTGATGCGCAAGGGTTACCCGTCCTCGGTCGTGCGCGAAGCGGTCCAGGCCGCGCTCGACTCGCGCAACGGCGGCGGCTCGTCCGGCGTGCGGTTCCAGTAGCCGAATCGGGAAGGTCCGGCGCGGTCGCGTAAACTGGAGTCACTATGACCCTGAGCATGAAGACCCTGATCGCCCCGTCGCCGGCGGCCCGCGACGACGACGGCCGGGCACGCACCTATGAGGTGCGCACCTTCGGCTGCCAGATGAACGTGCACGACTCCGAACGGCTGAGCGGTTCCCTCGAGGCGGCCGGGTACGTTCCCGCCGACGGGGCCGAAGCCGACATCGTCGTCCTCAACACCTGCGCGGTGCGCGAGAACGCCGACAACAAGCTCTACGGCAACCTCGGCCAGCTCGCGTCGATCAAACGGCGCCACGCGGGCATGCAGATCGCCGTCGGCGGCTGCCTCGCCCAGAAGGACAAGGACGTCATCCTTGGGAAGGCGCCGTGGGTCGACGTCGTCTTCGGAACCCACAACATGGGTGCGCTGCCGAGCCTGCTCGAACGCGCCCGGCACAACGGCGAGGCCCAGCTCGAGATCCTCGACGCCCTCGAGACCTTCCCCTCGACACTGCCGACCAAGCGCGACTCGAGCTACAGCGGCTGGGTCTCCATCTCCGTCGGCTGCAACAACACCTGCACCTTCTGCATCGTCCCCGCCCTGCGTGGCAAGGAGAAGGACCGTCGGCCGGGCGAGATCCTCGCCGAGATCCAGGCCCTCGTCGACGACGGAGCCATCGAGGTCACGCTGCTCGGCCAGAACGTCAACTCCTACGGCGTCGAATTCGGCGACCGCCTCGCCTTCGGCAAACTTCTCCGCGCCGCCGGGAAGATCGAGGGACTCGAGCGCATCCGCTTCACGAGCCCGCACCCCGCCGCGTTCACCGACGACGTCATCGAGGCCATGGCCGACACTCCCGCCGTGATGCCGCAGTTGCACATGCCGCTGCAGTCCGGTTCCGACCGGGTGCTCAAAGCCATGCGCCGGTCCTACCGATCCGAGCGTTTCCTCGGAATCCTCGACCGGGTTCGTGCGCGGATGCCCGATGCGGCGATCAGCACCGACATCATCGTCGGCTTCCCCGGCGAGACGGAGGAGGACTTCCAGGAGACCCTCCGTGTCGTCGAACGGGCACGGTTCGCGACGGCCTTCACCTTCCAGTACTCGATCCGCCCGGGCACACCGGCCGCGGAGATGGCCGACCAGGTGCCCAAGGAGATCGTCCAGGATCGGTACGAGCGCCTCGCAGTGCTTCAGGAACGCATCTCGTGGGAAGAGAACCAGGCCGTGATCGGCCGGGAGCTCGAACTGCTCGTCGCGAACGGGGAGGGCCGCAAGGACTCGGACACCCATCGGATGAGCGGGCGTGCGCCCGACAGCCGCCTCGTGCACTTCGACGTGCCGGACGGTTCGGAGCGCCCGCGTCCCGGGGACCTCGTCACGGTGACGGTGACCCAGGCCGCACCGTTCCACCTCATCGCCGACTCCCCGGACGGGGCGCCGCTGCGCATCCGCCGGACCACGGCCGGCGACGCCTGGGACCGTGCCGAGGCGGATGCCTGCGGCGTGCCGAGCCACGCCGGCACCTCCGCTGCTGGTTCCGTCTCGCTCGGGATGCCCACGCTCGGCCTTCGTCCCGCGGCCCCGCACGCCACGCCGCACTCTGCCACGCCGCACTCTGCCACGCCGCACTCTGCCACGCCGCACTCTGCCACGCCGCATCCTGTTGCGGCCTCCGCCGCGGCCCAGGGCCCTGCTCCGGTGCCCGCCGTTCCGACCGCTTCCGGCCGGATCCCGGCGGTCAATGCCAGCTCGACGGTACCGATCTATGCCGTCGACGACGGTGAGCGCTAACCGGGTGCTTGTCGTCATCGTCGGACCGACCGGCACCGGCAAGAGCGAGCTCTCGCTCGACCTCGCCGAGAGCCTCAGGGCAGAGGGCACCCCGGCCGAAATCGTCAACGCCGACGCCATGCAGCTCTATCGCGGCATGGACATCGGCACCGCCAAGCTTGGAGCCGACGAGCAGCGGGGGATCCCGCACCACCTGCTCGACGTGCTCGCCGTGACCGACGAGGCCGCGGTCGCCCGTTACCAGACCGAGGCCCGTTCGTCGATCGAGGACATCGCCGCCCGCGGGGCCGTGCCCATCCTCGTCGGCGGATCCGGGCTCTACGTCTCCTCCGTGGTCTTCGACTTCCAGTTCCCGGCGACCGACCCGGTACTGCGCGCCCGGCTCGAGGCCGACCTGGTCGAGCAGGGCCCCGGCGTCCTCTATGCGCGCCTGAAGGTCGTCGACCCCGGCGCCGCCTCCCGGATCGGCGCGAGCAACGGCCGCCGCCTCGTGCGCGCGCTCGAGGTCGTCGAACTCACCGGAGCGCCGCACCTCGCCGCCCTACCGGGGGAGCCCGTGTACTGGCGTCCGGCCGTGACCCTCGGCCTGAGGGCGCCGCGCGAGGAACTCACCGCGCGCCTCGATGCCCGTGTCGACCGGATGTGGGCCGGCGGTCTCCTTGACGAGGTGCGGGGCCTCATCCCGGCCGGCCTCGAAACCGGGGTGACCGCGAGCCGCGCCATCGGCTACGCGCAGGCGCTCGGCCAGCTCAGCGGCCGGCTCAGCCAGGCCGAGGCGATCGAGCAGACCCAACAGCTCACCCGTCGCTACGCGCGCAGGCAGGTCAGCTGGTTCAAGCGCTCACAGGACACGCACTGGATCGACTACGACGCCCCCGACCGCGTCGAGGCTGCCCGCTCGCACCTCTGACCCGGAACCGATTCGACGGGGAGTGTGGGTCTGTGGTGCCCGGTCTGCTCCCTACACTGGTCTGATGGGCATCGATCTCAACTTCACCAAGGGCCAGGGCACGGGCAACGACTTCGTGTTGTTCGCCGATCCGGACGGGGAGATCGAGCTGACCCCGGCGCAGATCCGCGCGATCTGCGACCGCCGCTTCGGCATCGGCGCCGACGGCATCATCCGCGCGGTCCGCTCGCGCAGCCTCGAGGCCGGCGCCCCAGCCCTCGCGGAGGACGACCAGGCCGAGTGGTTCATGGACTACTGGAACGCCGACGGGACGCTCTCCGAGATGTGCGGCAACGGCATCCGTGTCTACGCCCGGTTCCTCGCCGAACAGGGCCTCGCCGACGTGCCCGGCGGGGACACCCTCGTCGTCGGAACGCGCGCGGGCGTCCGTGACGTGCAGCGGAACGCTGCGGGCTACCAGGTCGACCTGGGCCGCTGGCGGCTCGACGGCGGCGAACCGCTCGTCCGTGCCAGGAACCTCGCCGTCGCCCGGCCCGGTCTCGGGATCAACGTCGGCAACCCGCACGTCGTGGTCGCCCTCGCGGACCTCGGTGAACTCGAGAGCGCGGACCTCGGCTACATCCCGCAGCTCGACCCCGAACCGGCCGACGGGGCCAACGTCGAATTCGTGGTGCCGGGCGACCCCCTGGTCGTCGACGGCGTCGGACACATCCGGATGCGCG